>DAIEST010000157.1 GCA_027346125.1 Leptospirillum sp.
TTCACCCCTTCTTCAAAGAGAGCCATGGACTCTTCAAGAGGCCTGTCCCCTCCTTCAAGGAGACGGACAATCTCTTCAAGACGATTCATTTTTTCCTCAAAGTTCAAGGAGGGGGGGATAACTTTTTTTGAGAAACCTTTGATTCGGCCATCAGTCCCCGTTCTTTTCCGGATAGGGTTGAAGGGCAACGACCTTCAGCCCGATTTCATATCCCGGGATACGAGCAACCAGATTCTCGCCCTCCCGGGGAAGACTGGCAGGAGAAACCAGTTTTCGGGTATCCGCATGAAACAGGATGGCGAAGCCTTTTTCAAGAACCGAAAAGGGCGTCGCCCTCATCAACCGGTCCCGACTGCATTCCCATCTCGTTTGCCATCCGGAAAGCATCGACGAAGCATTGCGGAAAAGATGCCCCTCGGTATCCCGAAGGAGGGCCTCCTGTTTCCGAAGATGATCCTGCACTCCTCGAGGCATTCTCTGATGGAGCGATTCCCATCTTTTCCTTCGGAGAAGGAAAAGATCGTAGGGGCTTCCCAGGCGTCCCGACAGTTTCTGGAGTGCCGATCGCTTCCCCGACAGGAAAACCTGAAAGGATTTCTCAAAACGATTCACGGAGCGCTCCCATTTCAGGAACTCTCTCCCCATCCGTCCCATGAGACCGGAAGAAATCTCCAGGCCGATCCGATCCAGCCTCTGATGATGACGGTAAAGTGTCTCCGTCCAGCGGAAAAGACGATCCCGGGCAGACACAAACATCTGGGAAGAAATAAAAACCTGCCGATTAAGACTCCGTTCCATTGCCAGACGACCGGACCGGAGTGTCCCCAGCAGATCCTCTGAACGAGGAAATACCTTTTCAGCGGCTTCGGAAGGTGTTGCCACACGCACATCCGCGACCAGATCCGCGATCGTGACGTTTGTCTCGTGACCCACAGCGGACACGACCGGTACAGGACAACGGAGTATCTCCCGGGCCAGAAGCTCATTGTTAAATGGCCAGAGATCCTCCACGGACCCCCCTACGCGAGCCAGGACTACGCTATCGAGATCCCTGATCAAGGGAATCCGGGCAGACAAGGCCTCAATGATCTCGAGGGCTGCACTCTCTCCCTGCACCATCACGGGCACAATCACAACGGGAGTGGCGGGACTCCGGAGTCCCGAGATCCGGAGGAAGTCCCACAAGACTGCACCGGAGCGGGACGTGACGAGAGCGACTTTCCGGGGGTAGCGGGGAAGCAAGCGCTTCCGGGAAGAGTCGAGAAGACCTTCTGACTCGAGCTTCGCGCGAACCCGCCGGAACTCGAGATAGAACTTTCCAAGTCCGGCAGGTTCCAGGGAATGAACCACCAGCTGATATTCTCCGCGCGGCTGATACATCCCGATCCGACCATGAGCGAGAACCTTCGAACCCTCATCCGGAAGAAACCTGTCGCTTCGGCGATGACCCTTGAAAAACACCCCGCGGATCTGTGCCGCAGCATCCTTCAGGGTGAAATAGACATGGCCCGAAGCGGATTCCCTGATATTGGAGATTTCACCCTCGACATGGACAAATCCTGGAAACGACGACTCGATCGCCAACCTGATCCCGTCGGTCAGTTCAGAAACCGTGTAGACCGACCTGATTTCGAGATCGGAAAAAAGTCCGCCGTCAACTCTCATCGGAACGATCTCCTTCCCGAATCAACCGGGCCTCCTTCAGAACCAGCTTTCCATCCTCTTCCATAAAACAGGCGAGCAGACCGCAGAACAGGAGTTCCCCTTCCGCAACTTCGAACGGAGCGGGAACATGGGTGAGGTATTTCTTGAGCGCCATCTGCGGGGACACCCCGATCACCGACCATCGCGGCCCTGTCAGTCCCACATCAGTGAGAAAGAGCGTCCCTCCCGGAAGCGTTTCCAGATCATTGGTCTGAACATGAGTATGTGTTCCGTAAACCAGATGAACCCGCCCGTCAAGATGAAACCCCATGGCCCGCTTTTCCCCGCTCGCTTCCCCATGAAAATCGACGGCGATGAGATCCGGCAGCGTGGAAGAGTTTTCCCATTCCGACAACACATGATCGACTGCATGGAACGGGCAGTCCGAAGGAGCCATGAACACTCGACCGATCAGATTGATGAGTCCAAGGGTCTTTCCGTTGGGGAGATTGTAGATGGAAGCTCCCTGGCCGGGGCATTCGGGGGAAAGGTTCAGTGGACGCAGAATACGGGCTTCCGTTTCGAGGAGAGAGCCCGTATTCTTCTGGTCAAAGAGGTGGTTTCCGGTAGTCACTGCGGTCACCCCCATCCCGAAACACTCGGTCACGGTCTTCAGGTTCAATCCTTTTCCACCGGCCAGGTTTTCCCCATTGACGATGACGGCATCGAGATGAAAAGAGCGGGTGAGCCGGTCAATTCCCCTGGAGAGCGCCTTTCTTCCAGGTCTTCCAAATACGTCCCCCACAAACAGGATTCGGGTCAGTCCCGGCTGATCCGCTGGTTCAGCGGGCGTACTCAACAATCCGATTCTCCCTGATCACCGTAACCTTGATCTGACCTGGATATTTCAGTTCCGCTTCAATTCTCTTTGCGATCTCCCTGGAGACGACCAGCAGATCCTCATCGCTCACCTCCTCCTGACGGACAATGATGCGGATCTCCCGACCCGCCTGAATGGCGTAGGACTTCTCAACCCCCTTGAAAGAATTCGCAATGCTTTCGAGCTTTTCAAGCCTTTTCAGGTAGGCGTCCATGCTCTCTCGTCTTGCCCCCGGTCGAGCCGCAGAGATTGCATCCGAGGCCGCGACCAGAACAGACTCCAGACAGATCGGTTCCACATCCCCGTGATGAGAGAGGATCGCATTGACCACTTCAGGGGATTCACCATACTTCTTGGCCGCCTCCGCACCGAGCTGGGGATGGGACCCCTCTCCTTCATGGGACAGGGATTTCCCGATATCGTGAAGAAATGCCGCCCGTTTTGCCAGCTTTGGATTCAACCCAAGCTCTGCCGCCATCATGGAACAGAGGTAGGCAACCTCCTTGGCATGGAGAAGATTGTTTTGCCCATAGCTGGTCCGGAATTTCAGGCGTCCGACAAGCTTCAGGATTTCGGGATGGATGTCGGAGATTCCAAGCTCGAACGCTGTCTTCTCTGCTTCCTCAAACAGCGTCTGATCGAGTTCCCGGCGGACTTTCTCCACCACTTCCTCGATTCTGGCCGGATGAACGCGCCCGTCCTGAAGAAGCTTTTCCAGTGAAAGGCGGGCAACCTCCCGACGATGCGGATCGAATCCTGAAATAATGATGGCATCCGGCGTGTCGTCAATGATCAGATCCACGCCGGTAGCCTGCTGGAACGCCCTGATGTTCCGACCTTCCCGGCCAATGATGCGCCCCTTGACGTCTTCGGACTGGATCGGAACCACAGAGATGCTTGTTTCCGCCACATGGTCATTGGCATAACGCTGGATGGCCAGAGTCATGATCTCCCGACCCTTCTTGATGGCATTTTCCCGAAACTCGCGCTCAATTTTCTGTCCAGCTCTCGCGGCATCGGTCCGGATCAAGTCCTCCGCTTCCCGAAGAAGACGATCCCGGGCATCCTCAAGAGAAAGCCCCGAAATTTCCTCAAGTCTCGAATGTTGCATGGACAGGGCTTCAGTAAGGTCTTTTTCTTTCTGATCCAGCAGTTTTTCCCTGTTCCGCAAGTCCTGAAAACCCCGCTGAAGCTCCTGTCGCTGCTGCTCAAGCTTGCGCCTGTCCTGCTCCAGTTCGGATTGGTGGCCCTGAAACTCCTGATCACGGCGCATGAATTCCTGTCGGCGCTGATTTGCTTCTTCTTCCGCCTGTACGCGAATCTTGAACGAAATCTCCTTCGCTTCCAGTTCGGACTCCTTCAGCGTGGACTCTTTCTGGCGCGCGGCATCCTCCATGATTTCCATTGCAAGCTTCCGCTTCTCTCTCACCTGACCGTTGGCCCGGGAATTGGCCAGGAAAATCCCCCCCCATGCCCCTGCCAGTATCCCCAGAAAAGCGGCGCCAGCCACTAGAACGGCTGTCAGCATATCATCGACCTTTCACCTGAATTCACCCGACATTCCCAATGCACCCATCATCTTCCATTTCCATCAAATCAAATACGAATCATCATACCAAAGATCAAGACCGGGAGAAACCCGTACCCGGTATTTTTGCGCCAAG
>DAIEST010000162.1 GCA_027346125.1 Leptospirillum sp.
CTTTCCCCGGAGGAAAAGGTTTTCCTGCTCCGGAACTTCTTTTCATGCCCTTACGAATCCATGATCAAGCCCTATCCCCGGTATGCCTCCCTGTGGTCCAGGGTCACTTCCAGATCCTTCCAGCTGGCCGATGAATGGGAAAAGCTGGCATCGACGATGGGAAGTCATGATTTTCTGGACCTTCAGGTCTGGTTCAACCTGACCTGGTTCGGCTATGCCGCCCGGAAGACCTATCCGGTGATCGAGGAATGGGTGAGGAAGGGCAGCCAGTTCACCGAAGAGGAGAAGCAGTCTGTCCTGAATCTCCAGACCTCCATTGTCGGAGGACTGATTCCGGCATATCGGAAGCTTCAGTCGGAAGGTCTGATCGAAATTTCTTCAAGCCCCTATTTTCACCCGATTCTTCCGCTCCTGATTTCCTCCAGAATTGCCAGGAGGCCGCGTCCGGACCTCAGCCTTCCGGAAGAATTTTCCTGGCCCCAGGATGCCGGAAATCAGCTCGGACTGGCATTGAAACGCCATGAAGCGCTCTGGGGGAAGCGCCCGGGAGGGGTTTGGCCGTCGGAGGGGTCCGTCTGTCCGGAGCTTCTGGGGATCGCGGCTTCCATGGGCATCCGGTGGATGGCCACCGACGAGGAGATCCTGCGACAGTCCCGTCCTTCGGAACACTGGAAAGATCTGTCTCCCTATAACATCTACTTCATCGAAGGGTTGCACGACAGCCCGCGGCTGATCTTCCGGGACAGGGGGCTGTCGGATCGGATCGGGTTTCTCTACGCCCGCTATAACGGAACGGAAGCGGCGCTGGATCTGATTTCCAACATGGAGCGGATCGAGCATGTTTCCGAAAAGTCGGGGACGCCTCCCGTCATCCCGATCATTCTGGACGGAGAAAATCCCTGGGAAAGTTATCCGGATGGGGGATACCTGTTCCTTCATTCCCTTTTTGAGCGGCTGGAGCACCACCCCCGTCTTCAGGCGGTCACCGTGTCGGAAGCGATTGACGAGTGTCCGCCCAAACCCCTTGCCGAAGTGTCTTCGGGATCCTGGATCAATCATGATTTCAATATCTGGATTGGCCATCATGAGGACAATACCGGGTGGAACTATCTCGGGAAGACGCGGCAGTTTCTCGAAAGGGAAATTCAGTCGGGGTACCATCCCGAAGAGCGGATCGATGCGGCTCTCAGGGAAATGTATGCAGCGGAAGGGAGCGACTGGTTCTGGTGGTTCGGGGATGATTTCAAGACGGCGCAGTCTGCCGAGTTCGACCGGCTTTTCAGGGCTCACCAGCAGAATGTCTATCGCATCCTCGGAAGGGAAATTCCGCTTTTTCTCAACGAGCCTGTGCAGGTCAGGGGACAGGCCGAGTCCATCGTTTATCCGGTGGATTTCATCCAGCCCGTCATCGATGGCATGATCACGCATTATTACGAATGGACGGGCGCGGGGATGTTCGATGCGCTCAAGACCCAGGGAGCGATGTTCCTGGGAGACCCGCTGATCCAGAAGCTGTTTTTCGGATTCGACCGGGAGCGTTTCTACCTGAGGGTGGACCTGGAGCCGGAGATTTGCGAGAGGAATCTTGCGGGGTACTTCCTGACGGTGCGGCTGAACAACAAGGATGAGTTCGAATGGCGCCTCCCTCTTTGTTCGGGCGCTCTCGACGTTCCGGCTACGGGACGCTCGTCTGACAGCGCTGCCCTGTGGGCTTGCCGGAAGGTGGGCGAAATGGCCGTACCGCTCGACAAGCTGGGCATTGTGCCGGGCGAGTGGATTTATCTGACGGTTGAACTTTCCGATGGACACTCTTTGCTCGACCAGTGTCCACGGGGAAGGGCAATCCCCATCCATACTCCCGATGAGCGATTCGCTCAATCGATCTGGAGGGTCTGATGCCAAAAGTCGAATCCCCGGAGAGACCGGACCAGCGGGCCACGATGGTCATGGTCCTTCATCATCACCAGCCGATCGGAAACTTTCCCCATGTTTTCCGGGACACCTTCGAGCGGTGCTATCGGCCGACGCTGGAACTTCTGGACGCGTTTCCCGATATCCATGTCTCGATCCATCTCACCGGCCCCCTTTGGCTGTGGGCCGAGGAGAACGCGCCGGATTACCTGGAGCTTCTGGTCCGGCTCGAAGCTCGGGGCCAGGTCGAAGTGATCGGGGGCGGATTCTACGAACCCATCCTTGCGATGTTGCCGGAGCGGGATGCCCGGGCCCAGGTGGAAGAAATGAACAGGATGCTCAAGCGCCGGTTCGGTCATGCGTCGAAAGGGTTCTGGCTGGCGGAACGGGTCTGGCAGACGGATCTTCCGTCGCGTCTTGCTCCGATGGGGCTGGAATACCTTCCGGTGGACGATCACCATTTTCTTCTGGCGGGACTGCCTGCGGAGAAACTGCACGGATACTACCGTTCGAGCTGGATCGGACAGGGGCTTGACCTCTTTCCCATTTCCCGCGATCTCCGTTATCTCATTCCTTTCCAGCTGCCCGAGCAGTTTCTGGAGTATATGGATCGCCACGGGAAGGGCGGAAAGGTTCTGACCTATGCCGATGACGCGGAAAAGTTCGGGGTCTGGCCCGAGACCTACCGATGGGTCTGGGAGGAGGGGTATCTTCGCACCCTGTTCGAACAGATTGCCAGGCAGTCCCATTGGTTGCGCGTTGCCTCCATGGGAGAGATTGTCTCGGAGCGTTCCCCGACGGGAGTGGCGATCCTTCCCAATGCCTCTTATGAGGAGATGATGGAATGGGCTCTGCCTGCCCGGATGGGGGTCCGTTTCCTTCAGGCGGGAAAGGACCTGGAACATAAAGGGCTCAGGGAGCAGGTCCAGCCATTTTTCCGGGGAGGAATCTTCGAGAATTTTCTGATCAAGTATCCCGACGTTGCCCGGCTGTACGGAAGAATGCTCTTCACCAGTTCGCTTCTCCCGGAGAAAACCCCGGAAAACGGCGAGAGGTGGCTGAAGTGGTCGGACCTCTTGTCCCGCGCCCAGGGGAACGATGTCTACTGGCATGGTCTGTTCGGCGGAATCTACCTCTCGAATCTCCGGCATGAAGCCTTTTCCGATCTTCTGCAGGCGGAGTCCCTGCTCGAACAGGACGGGGCGCTGCAGGTTCCGTCCCTTCATCGGGGGGATTTCGATCAGGACGGGCACCTGGATCTTCTGGTGTTCCGGCCGGCCTATGCACTTTGGATCACTCCGGCTCTTGGGGGGGCGATTCTCGAGATCGACGACCGGGCGCATCATTTCCATCTGACCAATACGATGACCCGGCAATTTGAAGCCTATCACGCCCGGGTTGCGGGGAGTCCGGATGATTCTCCGCACGAAACCGGG
>DAIEST010000167.1 GCA_027346125.1 Leptospirillum sp.
GACTTTTCACCCGTTCGATCTCCGACGATCCCGACCGGGTCCTGGCCCGGAAATGATCCGGATCGACGTCCCTCACGCACTCTGCCAGGAATGCCGCCAGTGCTGCCATTTCGTGGCACCTCCCTTTCTTGCCCCCTATGCTTCCCGCTCGACAGAAATGCCTCCCACCCTTCCCGGGTCCTTTCTGTCCCGATCCGGACTACCGGTTCTCTCCCCTGCCGTCAAGGACACGATCCCCGTCTGGACATGCTCGATTCTTGATCCTGACGCTTTTGTCTGCCGCGATTGGCCAGACCATCCCCTGGACTGCCAAATCTACCCTCTTGTCTTCTTTTCCGAATCGGGCGTCCCCAAGATCGGACTCGATCCCTCATGCCCCTATTCGGATCACCAGCCGCTTGCATGGTTTGAGGAGAAAGCCCGACAGATTCGGGAGACGATCTGGTCAAAATGGACAGTGGAACAGAAACGGACGCTTCTTCCGTTTTTCAGTACGGACTCCTTTCCCGGCCTGATCCCCCTTTTGAGCCTCTCCGACGTTCCATGACCACCGACCGGATCGACCGGACAGCGATCTCCGGGTCCCGGGGATCGGTCGCAAACGAAATCTCCCCGCTTCTTCCCCGCATTCTTCAACCGTTCATCTCGACAAGTCATCCGGCATCACTTCTCCTTTTTGATCGCGATCTGACCTTCTGGAGAGCCTCATGGCAGAAGAGACCCTTTCTGATCCTGGAGAGCGCAGGATATTTCTTCCTGCCGGCCCCTCCCCCGTGGAGTCTTCCCGGAGCCGGTCACCCTGAACCCGGATCCCTCGGTTTTCCCGATTTCTGGAGCCGGCTCGCCCAGACCCTTCTGGAATGGAACAACGGAATACCGGCCCGTCTCGACAGTCTCCCCCCCGGTCTCTCCGCAGAAGGATTCCAGCCTCCCCAACCGACCGAAACGGAGTACATCTTCCTCCGGTCGTCATGGGAGACCCTCCATGGCAGGGAATTCCGGGCTCACCGATGGGAACGGAACCGTCTCCGGAGGGAGCATCCTGCGCTCAGGGCCATTCCCTGGTCCGGGGAGTATCTTCGGCCGGCGAAAAAACTCATCGAACGTTTTATTGCATTCCGAAGGTCAAAAAACGATGGTCACTACAGTCGGCTTCTCCTGGAAGACCAGTACCGCGCCCACGAAAAAGCGCTCGAACTTTCCGGAGAGATCGGACTGACAGGACTTCTTCTTCTTTCCGGAACAGACCTGCTGGGCATCGGCTGGTTCGCCCTCATTCCTGAAGAAGCTTCCGCCATCTGTTTTCTCGAAGCCCGCCAACCGGAAATGGACGGGATACCGGTCTCTCTCACCCAGGCCTTTTTCCGGCTTTTCCCCCGATATGGGCATTTGAACATTCAGGGGGGGTCTGGTATTCTGGAAATAGATCAGGCAAAAAAATTAGATTCACCTCAAGCCTGTTCCCAGATAAACTCCCAATCCCTTTCATCCGCCACTTCTTTCTGAGCCGCATCGGAGCGATACGATATTTCTCCTTTCGGCGCCTCTTTTTCCATTTTCCGTCCGACACCCCATTTCGGGAGTTGGACATTCTTCACCCCGCTGCCGGATGAAAGAGGTCGAACCTTTTCTCTCACCCTTAAGAAGCAAGGAGAGACTTCGATGAGACAAACCCATATAAAAAATCGCCAGACGCTAATAGAAGAAGCGAAAAAAAGAGGGGAAAACGCCCTCGTGGATCCCATGCCGGACATGACTCCCGAAGGAATCGGGCGATGGAAGGAAAACGTGAAGGAGTACTTCATCGCGGAATGCGAAGAGATCCTCGAACGGGAAGAGAATCCGGAACTGAGGAGGGAGGTGGTCAACGCCATGAAAGAAGGTTTTTCGGAGTTGATCGAAAGCCAGCACGATGTTCCTCTGCCGGACTCGGGAGTGGAAACGGCCCATACCGTCAAGGAAGATGCGTTTCACGAAATCCATGACTCCTGACCCGCCGGTCCCGGAAGGGCGTCTGCTCTTCCGGGACCGTTTCAACCTTCCAGGACGCGAATCCGCAATCGTTCCGCTTGTCTAAACTGCCGTCAGAAGATACAATTCCAGGAATGAGATATGTCGAGACAGAAGCCATTCGATCCCGACCACCGGAGGAGTAAAGATGGATCTGACAAAAAACTTTCCCGGAAGCCCGACCGACCGCATCGGGGGTCTTGACCACCTCAAGAGGGTGACGGACAAGGCCCGTGCCCATCTCTCCGGAACGCTCGGCGAATATATCTACAACTGTCCGCTTGACCAGGCGTTCTTCTCGTTCTTCGGAATCGACGCTGAAGAGTTTGCCAAAGCCGCTTCCACGCGGCCGACAGACAACGAAATGCTGGAATGGGTCCGCCAGCATTCTTCCAAGGCAACGGATCCGGAAGCCGTTGAGACGTTCAACCGGGACTACGAATCCCGGGGACCTGATTCCCCCGAAAAATGGGAATACTTCCTGTCCGTCCGGGAGTCTCTTTCCCCGAACCGCACCGATATCACGACATGGATCAAGCTGATCGATCTCGAAGAAAACAGACCCGTCTAAAATCTCCGGCACCCCGGTTCGTGCGGTTGCCATGCGTCTGGTATTCCCTGTAAGGAGTTGCGGATGTTCCATATGATGAATTCCCTACGATCCACGCCCGTCCTGCTGAGACAGTTCTCGAAGATCTTCTTCTTTCTGGCGGCACTCTTCCCTTTGCTTTTCCCGATCCCCATTGCCCAGGCTGATACGGCCGCTCACAAGGAATTCCGGCCCTCTCCCGTCCTCCATGTCTACCCCAACGGCCTGAGACTGATCTATGTGGACAATCCCTACTCCCCCATCGTCACATTCCAGATCTGGTACCGGGTGGGATCCCTCTACGAGAAAAGGGGGAAAACAGGAATATCCCACTTTCTCGAACACATGATGTTCACCGGAACTCCCCGCTACCCCCATGGGGTTCTCGACCAGAGAATCAATGCCATCGGAGGAGAGTCGAACGCTTTTACCGACTACGATTTCACGGCTTATTTCGAGAACACTGCCCCTCACTATCTCCCTCTTGCCATGAACATCGAGTCCGACCGGATGTTCAACCTCGCACTTTCCACGAGCCAACTCGAGCGGGAACGCCGGATCGTGCTGGAAGAGCGTCGCAACGACTATGACGATCCCGCCCAGAAACTGGTCGAACAGGTTTATGCCAAGGCATTCCGGGTCCACCCATACCACAATCCGGTCATCGGCTGGGAACCCGACATCAAGCATCTCACGCAATCCGACCTGAGAAATTACTACCGGACATACTATATGCCCAACAATGCCACCATCATCGTCGTGGGTCCCGTAAACGGTCAGGATCTGGTCAGGAAGGTCGGAGAGAAGTTCGGAGCCCTTCCGCCCGGCCCCACGCCTCCTCCCGTCACCTCGGACGAACCCGTCCAACACGGCCTCAGGTTTACAATCCTGCACAAACCGGCGATGCTCCCGGTCACCATGATGGCGTTTCATGTTCCGAACTTCAAAAGCCCCGACTCCTACGCCCTGACCCTCCTCTCCACCCTCCTTTCGGGTGGCCGGTCCTCCATCCTCTTTCAGAAGATGGTCTACAAGAATCCGGTTGCGGTCGATGCGGAAGGCGACTACGAACCCATGACCAAGGGACCGGCCCTGTTTTATTTTTATGCGCAGGGACTGCCCAAAATCTCCCCTCCGGTTTTGCGCCACAAATTCGAGGACATCATCAAAAATCTGAAAAAGGCTCCAGTTACCCTGACGGCTCTGGACAGAGCCAAAAAACAGGTTATTTCCGGGTTTCTCATGGGCCAGGAATCCACGTTCGGACTGGGGATGCTGCTTGGCGAGATGGCAAGCATCGGTATTCCGCTCGACTATCTCGACACCTATGTGGACAGGATCCGCTCCGTGACCGCACAGGATGTCCAGCGGGTTGCACAGACATACCTGAAAAACTCGAACGAAACGGTCGGATATCTCTATCCTTCGGGCGTTCCGAAGAAGCCCTCATTCTCGAGGCCCAACCGCATCGTCCGCTGACAGGACCCGGACACAGAACTGACCATGACGAATGACCGCATTCCAAGGAGAGGCCATGATATTTGACCGTACCGCCCGTTCCCTCCTCATGCTCGGCGTACTTCTTCTCCCGGGCTGTGCCCACACCACACCGGCCGTCCAGACATCGGCACCCGTTCCTGCATCTTTGTTCGACGAGCAGCCCGTCCCCGTCATCCACAGCAAAGTTTACCGGACCGTCCTCGACAACGGAGTGGTTCTGGTCGTTCTCCCCCGACCGGTGGTGCCGGTCGTTTCCTTCCGGATCGGCATTCTTGCCGGTTCATCAAAGGATCCCTCAGGCAAATCCGGATTGGCCGACCTGACGGCTTCCCTCCTCAACAGGGGAACCACCCATCTGGACGCACTGACGATCTTCAGGAAGATCGACGCTTCAGGAGGCAGTCTTGAAGCGGACGCAGGACGGGACATGACGACACTCTCCGGAAAGGTCCTCTCCTCGGATCTTGAAGGGCTTTTTTCCCTCGCATCGGATCTCGTCCTGAACCCGGTGTTTCCGAAGCCCGAATTCGAACGGAACCTCCAGCAGGCAAAAGCCGGACTCATGGACGAGAAGGATCATGCCGGTCCGGTCGCCCGGAACCTTTTCTATAAAACGCTCTACGAGAACGGACCCTATGGTCACCCGGCCACCGGAACGATGGATTCCATCTCGCGGATCCAGTATCAGGACATTCTCGATTTCTATCGCACCCACTACACTCCGGACCGGACAATCCTCACCTTCGCAGGAGACATCACTCCCGATGAGGCCCTGAAACTTGCAAAGGCAACCTTCGGAAACTGGAAACCTGCCGGTTCCCGGACTCTCCCGACGACTGCCGCCGCAGTTCGGCAACCTCTTCCCGCTTCACAAACACTTCTTCTGGATCGCACCCAGTTCGCACAGACCATGGTCATGATGGGAAACCCCGGAATCCGCCGGAACGATCCGAGATTCTACAGCGCCCTTGTCATGAACCAGATCCTCGGAGGGACCACGACATCCCGTCTCAACCATGTCGTCCGCCAGAAAAACGGGCTCGTATACTACATCTACAGCGGGTTCGACGCGGAACGCCATGCCGGACCTTTCTTCGTCGCATTCCAGACATTCGCCCCCAACACGTCGAAAGTCCTCCTCCTGACCAGGAAGATCCTGACCCAGATGAAAAATCAGCCGGTTTCGGCAGAAGAGATCAAAACCACCCAGAACAATCTCCTGGGACAATTTCCCTTCCGGGTGGATACGGACGACCGGATCGCATCCCTCCTTCTGTTCATCGAAACCTATCAGCTCGGACTGACCTACTTTACCGATTACCCGGACAAGGTGAGACAGGTCACCCCGGCTTCGGAACTGGCGGCCGCGCGGGATCTGATCCACCCCAACCATCTTGTCACGGTCGTTGTGGGCCCCATCAAGAAAACCGGCCTGGTCGCGAACGGAAAGGATATCCTGATGCAGTAGCCCTGATGGACTTCATCGGAGCAGATTTTCCGGAAACCTGGCAGGGAACTTTCTTTCGGAACTCCCTGACTGCCCGGGATCGTGATGGAGAGAAAGGTTTCCTGTCTGTCGACGACCGCTCTCTCCCTCTACTTCCGAGCAAAAGGTTCTTGCAATTTTTCTGTTATCCGGATAGTCTTTCCCCTTGTGTAAATTTCCCCTTTTACTTGATTCATGATCGTCCCATGACGGAAGGACTCTCTTAAATATGTCGAGTGTGATCAAGAAACGCCGCAAGAAGATCCGGAAACACAAGTACAAGAAACTCCGCAGGGCTTCGCGTCACAAGAAGAAGTAAACAGCCCTCTCCCTTCATATGGCCTGTCATCCCGAGGGAGGAGGTCTCCCGTGAACGAGCGAAGAATCGCCATTGGTTCGATCATCGTGCTCTTCCTGTCGTCGGTTGCAATCCTGACCTACCAGCAGGGCACGATTGCAGGCCTGACTTCGCAAATCCAGAAACTCGAGCTCCGCGCCAAAGCGAAATCCGGTGGGCCGATTCCCTTCTCGGAAAAAGCGACCCCCTCTGCCAGCGGAACTTATGAACTGGATCTGGCCAAGGCAGTTCTGGCCGTTCCGGATTATGCTCCGATGATTCCCCCGGAACTCTCCAGGGGGGTCAAATGGACCGTCCGGACAAGAGGCCGCATCCGTTTCATCGGCGGGAACCTCGTTGTACTGGAACTCCAGAATGCCCAGGGAAACCTTCTTCCCGTTCTCTTTCAAATCCCTGATCCGTCCCAATCCGTCACCTGGCGGTATCTCTACGGATTCGCCCCATCCTGACCGGCTGGACAAACCCGGCTTCATTCTGCTCACTTCAAGAGTATTGCATTCTTCGATGGAATAGGGACTTTCTGCGATCAGACGACCGGAAATTCAACAGGAAAGAAACCAGACAGGAAAACATCCCGGGAGGGCATTCATCGGCAGAAAGAGATGAAGATGGAGTCGCCAGACGGGATCAGTGTGACCCTGGAGCACCCGGGAGAACCAGAATCTCCCCGGACCGCACCCGATGCTCCCGCTCCCGGGCGATCCGCTCCAGCGCAAACGGATCGGCTCGGAGAGCCTGGACATGCTCCCTTTGATGCCGGATCCGTTTCATGAGAGCCTGCTTGTCGCGGGCCAGATCCCTTGATTCCCATCGGTAGCGAATCAAGGCAAGAAGTCCCGTATCGGAGGACACCAATGCCGCTGTTCCATACAGGACCATCGCGGTTCCTGAAAGCAGAAGGAGCCAGACCAGCGCCTTTCCGCCGGAAGGAGGTTCCCCTGGAGGGGGAGGGGTTTCGTGCGAAGGCACTTCAGCGACCCATGCGAAGAGCGGAAAGGCCGGGGTAGAGCGCCTGGTCTCCCAGCTCTTCCTCGATTCTGAGCAGCCGGTTATACTTGGCTGTCCGTTCACCGCGGGACAGGGAACCGGTCTTGATCTGTCCCGTCTCCAGCGCGACGGCCAAGTCTGCAATGAACGTATCTTCAGACTCGCCGGAACGATGGGAGATCATGGCGCCCATCCGGTGGTACAGCGCCATACGGGTTGCGTCGATGGTTTCCGTGACCGTTCCGACCTGGTTCAGCTTGACCAGAACCGCAGTCCCGACGTTTCTCCGGATCCCTTCCCGGATGTAGGTCGTATTGGTGACGAACAGATCGTCTCCCACCAGCTGGACGCGGTTTCCGATTTCCCGGGTCATCAGTTCCCATCCATCCCAGTCTTCTTCCGACAACCCGTCCTCGATGGAAACGATCGGGTAGCGATCCACGAGATCCGCATAATATCCGATCATCTCCTCCGCGGACAGAATCCGTTTCTCGCCCTCCAGAACATACTTTCCATCCCGGTAGAATTCCGAACTCGCCGAATCGAGCGCAAGGGAAATATCTTCCCCGGGTTCGTACCCCGCTTCACGAATCGCACGAACCAGAAGAAGCAGCGCTTCCTCGTGAGAGTTGAGCGACGGGGCAAATCCCCCTTCATCGCCCACCAGCGTGGGAAGACCTTCCGCATGCAGAACCTTTTTCAGGGTCCAGAAGACTTCTGAGCCCATCCGAAGCGCGTCAGAATAGGACTCCGCCCCGTGGGGAACAATCATGAATTCCTGAAAGTCCAGGTTGTTGTCCGCATGAGCCCCTCCGTTGATGACATTCATGAACGGCGTCGGCAGGGTCCGGGCCGTCAGCCCTCCCAGGATCCGGTACAGGGGAAGCCCGTGATCCTGGGCTGCAGCGCGGGAGACGGCCATCGATACGCCCAGGATGGCATTGGCCCCCAGAACGCTCTTGTTCGAAGTGCCGTCAAGCGCCTTCAGAGTCTCGTCGATCAGTCCCTGGTCATCGGCAGGCAGCCCCTGGAGCGCTTCCCGGATCACGCCAAGAACATTGGAAACGGCCATCCGGACACCCTTTCCGAGGTACCGGGAGGATTCCCGGTCCCGAAGCTCGATCGCCTTGCGGGACCCCGTCGATGCGCCGGAAGGAACGATCGCCGACCCCGTCGCACCACTCGACAGGACAACATCCACTTCAACTGTGGGATTGCCTCGGGAATCCAGAACCTCCCGCGCCAGAATCTCTTCGATCTCACTCACTGAACGATCCTTTTCTGAAGAAGACCCGGGTCGGGGAGAGGCGGCGAAAAAGGCACCTGCCCCCCGAAATCCTGATCCTGATAGTGGTTGTGGCATTCGGCACAGGCCCTCCCCTGGACGGGAACATCCTGGTGGGCATCCCTCAGGTAGCCGTGCACATGGCATTTCACGCAGTTCTCATTGGGAACCACTCCCGGAACGTACGCCATCGACGGGTGAGGCGTTCCCCAGAAATGAATCGCCAACTCCTTGAGACCCGTCATCTGCGCACCGAGCATCCCACCGAGTCCCGGCCCGGAATGACAGGAGATACAGTCCGGATGATGCCGGGATGCGCCGGACTCATGGTAGCTCCGGCCAAAGAATTTCATTTCGTGGCAGGAAGCGCAAAAACCCGGGAAGGACTCCAGATACCGGCCTCCCCCGGACAGAGCCACTCCCACAATCGCAAGGACGCCCGTCACGTACAGAACGCCCGGAAGCTTCCTGACGAAAGAACCCATCGCTCCTCCTGAACCCGTTTCTCCGTCACGGTTTCCCGGAGGCTGTCCCTTCCTGGTAGGAAAGCAGTTCCCGCGACCAGTGCCAGAGTCCGTCATCGGCCCATCCACCTTCGGCGATCATCCCCAGGTTCGGAACATAATAATCGTAGAGAATCTGAGGACTCTTCCTGCGGATCAGGTCATAGGTCACCCTCTTGCGGACAACCCATGCCACAAAGGTTCCTGCCGGCAGCTTGAGCCTGACTTTCCCCCAGACCCGGCTGAACACGCGGTTCTGCCCGTCCTGGGCTTCCCAGTTGTCCCCTTTCCGGAACGGGATCCGGTACTGGAGAAGAGGAGGCCGGAACGTCCAGACACGGCTTCCAAAATCCGAGGTCGAGGTATTCTGGACCACGCTCCCCGATCCGGGGTCATAGCTGAATGTCGAAACGATCGTCCGGCTCGGAAACTTCACGTACCGGATCGTCCGGGAAATCTCGACCCGAAGGAGTTTTCCCCTGTCCGGAAGAACGCGGAACGACTCCCTGACCGAAATCTTCCCTCCCAGACCGCTGAAGTTCTTGACGAGCGGCCCCTGCGGAAAATAGGGCACAGGGCCTTCCGCCGCCCGGAGGGTTCCGGAAAAAGCCACCGCGGACAAGGCAAGAATCCCCAGAAGGAAAACACGCGTTCCCAAAGACGCCCTCACCGGGACAGCGCCTCTTTCAGCAAACGGTTGACCTTTTGCGGGTTGGCCTTTCCGCCGGATTTCTTCATCACCTGACCGACCAGGAATCCGAACAGCCGTTCCTTTCCCTCCCGATAGGATTGCACCTCTCCGGGATTTTCCCTGACGACATCGTCGATCCACCGTCCAAGCGCATCCTCTCCCGATTCCTGGGACAGGTTCTTCTCGGCGACGACCTCCCTGGGAGTCCGAAGCGATTCGATGCAGACAGCATAGACATCCTTCGCCTGGTTCAGGGAGAGCCGCTCTTCGACCACCAGCGCCACCAGATAGGAGATCTCCCGGGCGGCCAGGGAGCCCGTCAGAATGGCCGGGCCCTTACGGTTCCACTCCCTCAGAACCTCCGAGAGAAGGAAGTTCACCAGGCGGGGAGTCCCCTGTTCCACCGGCCAGCCTCCCTTTCCGGCATATTCATGGAGGGCCTCCCGGGCCTCTTCAAGATACCGGGAGAGGTCTTCCTCCAGGACGAGAACTTCCGCATCCTCCTCCCGAATGCCGAACTCCCCGGAAAGCCTTGCCACTCTCTCATGGGGAAGCTCCGGGAGACGGGATCGTTCTTCCTCGATCCATTTGGGATCCAGGACGACCGGGGGAAGATCCGGCTCCGGGAAATAGCGATAGTCGAGAGCCTCTTCCTTGGAACGCATCGGAAGAGTCCGTCCGGTGGAACTGTCGAACAACCGGGTTTCGCTGACCACACGTTCTCCCCTGTCCAGAAGCTGGGCCTGCCGTTCGCACTCGAACAGGAGCGCCTTGTGGACAAAGCGAAACGAATTCATGTTCTTGATCTCGACCTTTGTTCCAAAAACAGAACTTCCCCCGGGACGAAGGGAGACATTCGCATCGCAGCGGAAACTCCCCTCCTCCATATTGCCATCGGACACTCCGGTGGCCCGCAGGATCTGGCGAAGCTTCTTCAGGTAGTCGACCGCCTCCTCCGGGGTCCGGATATCCGGTTCCGAGACGATCTCCAGAAGCGGCACGCCCGAACGGTTCAGATCCACATGACTGGCATCCCGGATGCCCGCGTGCATGTTTTTCCCGGCATCCTCCTCCAGATGAATCCGGTGGATGCGGATTTCCCGTGTCCCCTCTCCGCTTCTCACCGTCAGCCCCCCCCCTGTCAGGAGCGGATAGGTGAACTGCGAGATCTGGTAGCCCTTCGGAAGATCGGGATAGAAGTAATGCTTTCTGTCGAATACGCTCCGTTGATGGATCGAACACCCCATCGCGAGCCCCAGCCGGATCCCCAGTCGAACCGCTTCCTCATTCAGAAGGGGAAGGACGCCGGGATGGCCCAGGCAGACCGGGCAGGTCAGAGCGTTCGGGGGAGCTCCGAAACGGTTCTCGCAACGACAGAAAAGCTTGGTCCGTGTCAGGAGCTGGGAATGGACCTCAAGTCCCACCACCATTTCATATTCGGCACTCACGAGACTTTTCCTCCCGCAGTCTGGACGGACACCGGAGGAGTTCGAAAACCGACAGCCTCTTCCAGAACCCGTGCCGCGCGCAACAGCCGGCCTTCCGACCAGGCCGGCCCGATCAGCTGGGCGCCGACCGGAAGTCCCGACGGCGTCGGCCACGAAGGGGTGGAAAGCGCGGGGAGTCCGGCCAGATTCGCCGAAATCGTGTAAATATCGGAAAGATACATGGCCAGCGGATCGTCGAGTTTTTCCCCGAACCGGAACGGAGGGGTGGGCGTGGTGGGGGCAAAGACCAGGTCGACCTCGTGAAATGCCCGGTCGAACTCCTCCCGGATCAGGGACTGGACCTGCTGGGCCTTCCGGTAATACTGATCCTGATACCCCGCGGACAGGGCGAAGGTGCCCAGAAGAATCCGCCGCTTGACTTCCGGGCCGAACCCTTCGCGCCGGGAGTTCTGATAGAGATCTTTCAGGTTTCCTGAAGACAGGGAGCGATACCCGTAGCGGATGCCGTCGTACCGGGAAAGATTGGAGGCCGCTTCGCTCGTGGCGATCAGGTAATACACGTTGACCCCGAAACTGGCGGAGGGCAGGCGAATAGGCCTGAACACGGCTCCTTCGGCCGACCAGACCTCGCGGGCCCGCTCGAGCGAAGCCGCGACCTCCGGGTCCAGTCCATCGCCGAAAAACTCTTCCGGGATCCCGATGGTCATTCCCCGGACACTGCCCTCGAACTCCCGGACCATCTCCTGGGGATCCCGGTCCCGGACGGTCATGTCCCGGCCGTCGGGACCCGACACGAGAACCGTCAGTTCAAGCGCATCCTCCGCACACCGGGAGAACGGACCGATCTGGTCGAGCGACGAGGAAAAGGCCACCAGCCCGTAGCGGGAGACACGGCCGTAAGTGGGCTTGAGACCCAGAACGCCGCAGAACGCCGCCGGTTGCCTGATGGAACCCCCGGTATCCGATCCCAGGGAAAGAGGGGCCAGTCCCGCCGCCACGGACACGGCCGACCCGCCGGAGGAGCCGCCCGGAACTCTTCCGGTATCCCAGGGGTTCCGGGTAACGCCCATGGACGAGTTTTCGGTGGAACTTCCCATCGCGAACTCATCCATGTTGGTCTTCCCGAGAATGACCGCCCCGGCCTTGAGAAGTCGCTCGACGACAGTCGCATTCTCGATCGGCCGGAAGTTGGCCAGCATCCGCGAAGCGCAGGTCGTGGGCAATCCCAGAACGTTCATGTTGTCCTTGATCGCGACCGGATAGCCGTAAAAGGGAGAGTTTGCCGGATTTCTGGCCAGTCGGTTGTCCAGCTGACGGGCGCGGTTGAGCGCATTGGGATTCACGGTGAGATAAGCCCCCAGAGCGCGATCGATCCCTTCGATCCGGTCAAGATAGTACCGGACGGCGTCCTCGATCGAAAATGCCCGCTCGTCCCTTCCCTTCCGGAAGGATTCGAGAGTGGTGAACGGAGCGCTCACAGGACATTCCCCGTCGAACGGATCCTGTTTTTTCCGTCCACCTTCACGATAACCGGCAGGTACTTCGCGAGTTCTTCTTCTGTGTAATGGGCATAGCAGAAAATGATGATCCTGTCCCCGACCGCTCCCTTCCTGGCGGTGGGCCCGTTCAGGCATACGGTGCCGCTCCCGGCGGAACCCGGAATGACATAAGTGGAAAACCGCTCCCCGTTGTTCAGGTTGCTGACCACGACCTGTTCGAACGGGATCAGTCCCGAAGCGTTCATGAGATCCTGGTCGAGGGTCAGACTGCCTTCATATTCAAGATCGGACTCCGTTACAGTCGCCCGATGGATTTTGGACCGAAGCATGGTTCTCAGCATAAGATCAGCGTCCCTCCTCAAGGATGCGGGGAACCCGGAAAAACGAACCGGAGTGGTCGGGGGCATTGGACAGGGCTTCCTCCGTCGGGATGGACGGACGGGGCATATCGGCCGCAAGCGGAGTCGGCTCCGACATATCCTCCGAAACATGGAGGCCTGGAGGAGGAAGCTCGAGACGATTCAGGGTCTCCACGTAATCAAGAATGCCGGAAAGCTCCCCCGCAAAATGCGCTTCTTCTTCCGGTGTCAGGGAGAGGCTTGCCAGGCGGGCTACATGGAGGACCTGTTCTTTTGTCAGTTTCACAGTCGCGATCCTTTCTGGGACATTAAACTGCATCGTTCCGAAATTATATTCGATCTTCCGGGGAAATTACAGACGGGATCCCGCCTTCTCCCCGAAGAGTGCCCGGAGGCCTTCCCGAAACACAGTGCCGGCAGTGAAGGGGAGAGCAGACCAGAAGGAAGAAAGTCCTGACGGGTTCACTCCGGCAGGCTCAGATTGGCGAACCGCTCGAGGAGACGCCTCACCCCTGTCCCTTCGAAACGGATTGTCAGTTCCAGATCCCCGCCATTTCCGGAAGCCGATTCGACGACACCCTTGCCGAACCGGGGATGGAGGACAGACTTTCCGATCCACTCCGGACGGAGCGAAGGAGACCGTTCGGGAGGGGGAGGAGGAACGGGGGACGGCGGACGGTGCGTTCCGGCTCCCCCGCCCGGACGGGCGGGAGAGAACCTGTCCGGAGACGGAGGTCTTGCCGGCGAACCCGGACGGGAACCCGACGGAGAAGATGCGGAACGCATCGCGGGAAGGTCTCCCGAGACGGCATCCTTCGGAAGATCCAGCAAAAACCGGGAGGGCTTCTGTGAATCGGTACGGCCGAACAGCTGACGGGTCAGACAATAGGTGATCGACAGGGTATCCCGGGCACGGGTCATCGCAACATAGAACAGGCGACGCTCCTCCTCGACATCGGTCCGTTCCCGTGATCTCATCGGCAGGATTTCCTCTTCCGCCCCGGTCAGGTACACATGGGGAAAT
>DAIEST010000001.1 GCA_027346125.1 Leptospirillum sp.
ACGCGGCACAGGAACGCCTTCGCCTTCTCGGAGTGCCGGACACGGAAATCGAACGACTGAAACAGACGGAAAAACCCCGATCGGTCATTCCGGTCCTCTCTCCCTACTCGGGGGTCGTGACGTCGATTTCCGCGCGCGTCGGAGGGGCCGTTTCTCCGAAGACGCCCCTGATGACGCTCGCAGACCCCAAAAGAGTGTGGGTCGAAGTCTCCCTTTATTCTCCCGATCTCGCCTGGGTCAAGTCGGGAGATCCGGTCATTCTCCATCTCCCGTCCCTGGCATCCTGGCGTTACAAGGGAACGCTCCGGTTCGTCAAACCTGAAGTCGAAAAGACAAGCCGGACCCTCCGCGCCCGGGTAGTCGTCCGGAATCCCGACGGCTTCCTGAAGGCCGGAATGTACCTTGAAGCCGTTCTCCGCCCGGATCCGCATCCCAATGCCCTGGTGATTCCGCGGGAGGCCCTGATCCGGACTGGAAAGAAAACGGTCGTGATCACTGAAGTCGGGCAGGGACGCTTCCGGCCGGTCAGAGTGACCGTCGGTGCGCGTTCGCCGCACTGGGTCGAAGTGATCTCGGGTCTTCAGGAAGGAGAGCGAGTGGTTGTCAGCGGACAGTTCCTGCTGGACGCGGAGTCCCAGTTCGAAAGCGTTTCGGATCGCATGGACGAAGGGGGGAACCCATGATCGCCCGAATCATTGCCTGGTCGATTCACCGAAGATACTGGGTTCTGGCAATTTCCCTGGTCATCCTGGTGTGGGGAGGAATCTCGCTCTACCGAAGCCCTCTGGACGCCATCCCGGATCTCTCCGATACGCAGGTGATCGTCAAGGCCTCTTTCCTGGGCCAGCCGCCGTCCATCGTCGAAAACCAGGTGACCTATCCGCTGACGACCGCATTCCTCACCATACCAGGGGTCCGGCATGTGCGGGGGTATTCCGACTTCGGAAACTCCCTCATCTATATCCTGTTCAAGGAAGGAACCGACCAGTACTGGGCCAGATCGCGCGTCCTCGAATACCTGAACCAGGTCGAAGGCCGGCTTCCGGCCGGGGTCACGGCGTCGCTGGGGCCGGACGCCACCGGACTGGGCTGGGTCTACGAATACGCGCTGGTCGACAGAACGCACCGGTATGACCTGTCGCGCCTCCGGGCCCTCCAGGACTGGTTTCTGAAGTTCGAACTCCAGAGCATCCATGGCGTGGCCCAGGTGGCGTCGGTCGGCGGAATGGTGAAAGAGTTCCAGGTCGAGGCGGATCCCAGAAAACTGCTGGCCTACCATATTCCCCTCTCCCGGGTGGAGGAGGCTATCCGGGATTCGAACGGAGACGTCGGAGGCTCGGTCGTGGATATGGGCGAAGCCCAATATATGGTCCGGACCCGGGGGTACATCCGATCCCTTTCGGACATCAGAAAGATTCCCCTTTCGCCGGGGACCGGCGGAACCCCGGTCCGGCTTTCCGATGTGGCGTCCGTCCATCTCGGCCCGGAACTGCGTCAGGGCATTGCCGAACTTGACGGAGAGGGCGAGGTCGTCGGCGGGATCGTGATCGCCAGGGGCGGAACAAACGCCCTGAAAATCATCGAAGCGGTCAAGAAAAAGCTCAAGGAACTCGCGCCCATGCTGCCGCCCGGCGTAGAGGTGGTGACAACCTATGACCGCTCCAGGCTGATCCTGAAAAGCATCAGGAATCTCCTGGAAAAGCTGCTGGAAGAATCGATCGCGGTTTCTCTGGTCTGTCTTCTCTTCCTCTCCCGGATCCGGTCGTCCCTGGTGGCGATCCTGAGCCTTCCGGTCGGGATCTTCGCGGCGTTCGTCCTGATGGCCCGTCAGGGACTCACCGCCAATATCATGTCGCTCGGCGGAATTGCGGTTTCGATCGGCGTCATGGTCGACGCGGCGATCGTGATGATCGAAAACATGCACAAACACCGGGAGCGCTCCGACGAATCGGAAACATCCTGGGAGACCGCCCTTCGGGCAGCGCAGGAGGTCGGCCCCTCCCTCTTCTTTTCCCTGCTGGTGATCACCGTATCGTTCCTGCCGATCTTCGCGCTTCAGGAACAGGAAGGCCGGCTCTTCAAACCGCTGGCATCCACCAAAACCTATTCGATCGCGATCTCCGCCGGTCTTTCGATCACGCTCGTGCCGGTTCTGATGGGGTTCCTCATCCGGGGAAAAATAAGGCCGGAGGAAGACAACGTCATCAACCGGATGCTGGTCTTTCTCTACCGGCCCGTGATCGGGTGGGTTCTCCGCCACCGGAATCTGACCCTCGCGTTCGCGGGCGCATGCCTTGCCACTGCCGTCATCCCCCTGCGCCACCTTGGGACGGAGTTCATGCCCCCCCTCTACGAGGGCGATCTTCTTTACATGCCGACACTGACTCCCGGCGTTTCCGTAGGAGAGTCCGCCCATCTTCTCCAGATCACCGACCGGCTCATCAGAACCGTCCCGGAAGTGGCGCGTGTCTTCGGCCAGTCGGGGCGGGCGGAAACGGCGACCGATTCGGCCCATCTCTCGATGTTCGATACGGTCGTGACCCTCAAGCCCCGGGACCAGTGGCCTCCCGGGACGACCCTGTCGCAGGTCAGGGAACGCCTGAACCAGGCCGCCTCTCTTCCGGGCGTCTCAAACATCTGGACCATGCCGATCATCAACCGGGTCAACATGCTGACCACCGGGATCAAGTCGCCGCTCGGACTCAAGGTCACAGCCCCCTCCCTGGATGCAATCAACCGGATCGACCAGGAGATCCAGACTGTTCTGAAAAAACTCCCGGAAACGTCTTCCGTCTATGCCGACCGGCTCACGGGAGGAAGGTATATCGTCGTGGACATCCATCGCTCGAGAGCGGCCAGATACGGGATCAATGTCAGGGATGTCAACCGTCTTGTCCTGACCGCGATCGGCGGAGAGCGACTGACGACCGTCATCCAGGGACGGGAGAGGTTCCCGGTCAACCTCCGCTACCCGCGCGACGACCGGGGATCGCTTGAGACCATCGGCGAATCGCTGGTTTCCGCTCCGGACGGACGCCAGGTGCCTCTCTCCAGGCTGGCCTCTCTCACGATCGAGGACGGTCCGACGATGATCAAGACGGAAAATGCCCGACTGACGGGGTGGATCTATATCGAGCCCAAGGGAGGGGATCTGGGCGGCTATGTCGACCTGGCCCGGAAGGCCATCTCCCGTTCCGTCATGCTGCCTCCGGGAACGACGCTGTCCTGGTCGGGGCAGTACGCCTCCATCGAACGGGCGAGAAAAAGACTGGAACTGGTCCTCCCGCTCGCCCTCGGGCTCATCGTCGCCCTCCTGTTCGTCCATTTCCGGAGCGCGGCCAAAACAGGAATGGTGCTCCTGTCGCTTCCCTTTGCGGTGCTCGGAAGCCTGTGGTTTCTCTATGGACTTCATTACAGGCTGTCCGTGGCGGTCGTCACGGGAATGATCGCCCTGGCCGGGGTGGCCGCCGAGTTCGGGATCGTGATGATTCTGTATCTCGACCGGTCGGTCGAGCGGCGCATGACGGAAGGAAGGCTGTCGACGGCGGAAGACCTCGACGGAGCGATCGTCGAAGGAACGCTCTATCGCCTGCGGCCCATCGCCATGACGGGAACCGTCATCCTGGCGGGTCTGCTCCCGATCATGTGGAGTCACAAGACCGGGTCGGATGTCATGAAACGGATTGCCGCGCCAATGATAGGCGGCATGCTGACTGCCATGATCCTGAGTCTTTTGGTGATCCCCGTGCTGTTCCGGCTGTGGAAAGGGACCGGACTCCGCCGAAGAAACCCGGACGGAGATTCTGGCCCGCATCCATCACAACCGAAGGAGACGTCTCCTTCGGTCACATTCCAACACGAACGAAAAAGGAGCAAACGATGAATCCTCTGAAAAACCGGGCTGGCCTCATGACAGGAATACTGGCGGGATTGACGGGAATGGCCCTTGCGGGGACGCTCGCAGTGGCGGACGACATGGGAGGGATGGGGGATATGAACGGGATGTCCGGCATGTCCTCCGGGATGGGAAGCTCTTCCGCCGCGTCATCCGTCGGGCATGGCAAAGGCGTCGTGAAGGCGGTGGATCGCAAGGCCGGAACGGTCACGATCACCCATGGTCCCATCAAGGAATTCGGATGGAGCGGAATGACCATGACATTCCCGCTGCAGCATCGCTCTTCCCTGAAATCCCTCAAAAAAGGGGAGCATGTCGTCTTCGATGTGGTGCAGGAGGGGCAGGGCCGCTATACGATCACGAAGATTCACCGGGTACAATAAAGGCAAGCACACGGAGGAGAAAATGGTGAACCGGAGGCAGGCTTTGAAGAAGATGCTGTCAATGGCTGTTGCGGGTCTTTTGTACCCTCTCCTGGCGAAAGAGGGAGATCCCCGGGCCCGGGCGGATCCGTCGCCCCGCAAGGTCGACAAGAAAACGGCTCTTTACCGGACCCATCCCGACGACGGAAAGATGTGCATGAACTGCCGGCATTTTCTTCCCCCCGAGGGGATGTCGTCGCACATAATGGGAGACAGCCGGAAAATGGAGGGTATGGACGGGTCCATGGGCATGGGGGGAATGGGAGGCATGATGTCGGGAGGCTGCACGATCGTGGCCGGCTCCATCAGTCCCATGGGATATTGCCGGTTTTACCTGAAAAAAAGCTGACCGGACCCGGAACTCCGGAACCCCGTTCTGATCAAGCGTTCCGGGAAGTAAATCGGGAAATCGAATCTGGACGGCGGAAAATCTCCGCCGTCCAGGCATCCAGAGACATGCCTGATCACCCACGATTCTCGGGCATTCCTGCGAGACGGCAGCTCGGGTCAGCAAGTGCGGTCGATGCGATACCGCAAGCCATTACTTACTGCAAGCAATCACTGGCCATAGGTCAAATCGCAATTCAGTCTGTACGATCTTCCCTGATCGGAACCCCGCGACCGGCGAATCCTGTCTTCATTCCAGGCAGGAAGACCGATTTTCCTCCTTCGTTTCAGAATCCCCGAAAAATACTGGTACAATGGGAGAGAGACCGGGGGAGAGTCCGACTGCAGCACTTTCCTCTTCGCGCACGGAACCGAAGGAGGGACACTTGAAACTGAAAAGTATTCCCGGAACCGTTTCAACAGACGCATCTCGAAAGAGATCGGGAGTTTCGGAATAATGAAGACACCTGAAAGAAAACCGGTATTGACCGTTGGCCTTTTCGCGCTGCTTCTGGGATGCATGCTCTTGCCGGGAATCCCCCGGGAAGCTTCCGGTGCGGAAGACCTGTCCCAGAAAGTCGCAGACGCCGGGAAATCCGTCGAAAAATCCGTGGACCATGCGGCCAAGAAAACGGGAGCGTATCTAAAGAGCGATTCTTTCCACCAGAAGGTGAAGCGTGTGGTCGACGGGGCGGCAGAGGCGATCCGGAACGCCGGAAACTGGGTCGGAAGCAAGATCGACTCGATGTCGAAAAAGGATCCTCCGAAACATTAGTTTCCCTCCCCGCCAGCGAACCCGGTGGACTCGTTTGCGTGTCTTTCTTCTGAAACACCACCCTTGACTTCCCTGTACTGGCCGATCGTCTCATGGGGAATGGATCGGGAGTCTTCGCAAACCGGAAGAGACCGGGAAAATTCAATGTCCGAAAACCGCGCGAACCATCCCGGAAACAACGATATGATTCCAACATGCTGATTGACGACGATGCCTGCTATGCGGCACTGCTCACCCGCGACACCCGCTTCGACGGACGCTTCTTTGTCGGTGTCTCGACGACCAGGATTTACTGCCGCCCCATCTGTCCCGCGAAGCAGCCGAAGAAGCAGAACTGCCGGTTTTTCCCGAGCGCCGCCGCGGCAGAACAGGGCGGATTTCGCCCCTGCATGCGTTGCCGGCCGGAGCAATCGCCCGGAGTGGCCCAGGTCGACCGGATCACCCGCCTTTCTCTCGCAGCGGCAAATCTGATCGAGAGAGGATTCCTCCGGGATTCGTCGCTGAACCTGCTGGCAGCGCACCTGGGCGTCACCGACCGCCATCTGCGCCGGGCATTCTCCGAAACGTTCGGCGTCTCCCCGGTCCGGTACGCCCAGACGCAACGTCTCCTGCTCGCCAGACAGCTGCTGCGGGACACGTCGCTTTCCATCCTCGACGTGGCGATGGCATCAGGGTTCAACAGCCTCAGGCGCATGAACGAGTTCTTCCGCGATCGCTACCGGACGAACCCGGGACGTCTCAGACGCTCCGGCTCCAGGGGGCGTCAGGACGAGCTCGTCTTCGAACTCGGCTTCCGGCCCCCCTACGCATGGCAGGAGATCCTCCAGTTTCTGGAAGGGCGCGCCATCCGGAATGTCGAGTCCGTATCCGGAGGAGTCTACCGGAGATCCGTTCTCGTGCCGCTCGGAACGGACTTTCATTCGGGGTGGATCTCCGTCGAACCGGAGTTTTCCCGGAACACCCTCAGGGTCACCGTTTCGCCCTCTCTTTCCCGTGTCGTCCCCCAGGTTCTGGGACGCGTCCGGCATCTCTTCGACCTCTCCAGCTCTCCCTCGGAAATCGGGAAATCGCTCGGCCCGTTGATCGCACGGGTTCCCGGGCTTCGCGTGCCGGGCGCTTTCGACGGCTTCGAGATGGCGATCCGGGCCATCATCGGGCAACAGATCACCGTAAAAGCGGCGAGAACCCTTGCCGGACGTTTCAGCATCGCGTTCGGTGCCTCTGTCGACACGCCATATCCCGAGATCACCCGGACATTTCCCCTGCCCGGACAAATCGCACGTCTGGGACCGGAAGATCTGACCGGCCTGGGAATCACCCGGACCCGGGTCCGGACGATCCTGAGCCTTGCCAACGCCTGTGCATCGGGAGCGGTCTCGCTCGCACCCGTCCCGGACATTCAAAAGGAGATCGAGAATCTCCGGGCTCTGCCCGGCATCGGGGAGTGGACGGCCCAGTATATCGCGATGCGCGTGATGGCATGGCCGGACGCATTCCCCCATACCGATCTCGGCATCATGAAAGCGCTGGACGAACGTTCCCCCGGGCGCGTGCTGGAAATCGCCGAATCGTGGCGTCCATGGAGGGCCTACGCCGCCATGGCCCTGTGGCAATCACTCTGAGAAAAGACAGGAGATGACAGTGCTCTCTGGATACATCGACACTCCGCTGGGCGAGGCGATACTCATGGCGGAAGAGAATCGTGTGGTGGAATTTTATTTTACCGGACAACGGCCTGACCCCGGACCCGGAGCCGACCGGCGGCACGCGCCGGATTCTCCGGTCCTGGAAGAAGCGAAACGCCAGATCGGAGAGTATTTCCTGAAGAAACGGAAGTCCTTCAGTATCCCGACGGATCCGAAGGGAACGGATTTTCAGCGCCGTGTCTGGGAGGTCCTGAAGGAGGTTCCTTACGGAGAAACGCTCTCCTACCAGGAAATCGCGTTTCGCATCGGAGAAAACAGGAACTACGCCCGGGCGGTCGCTTCGGCGATCGCACAGAACCCCGTCATGATCCTCATCCCCTGTCACCGGATCATCGGAACCGACGGTTCCCTGACCGGGTATGCGGGCGGACTGGACCGGAAGAAGGCCTTGCTGGAACTGGAAGGAAGCCTGAGGACAGGAGACTGGTAGTCCCTTCTTGTAGCGTTGTCGTAGTTCTCCGGGAGGCAAATCATGCACAAAACCATCGAACCCTCGATCCTGTACTTCGGAACACCTGTTGTTTTAATGAGCACCCTTAACGAGAATGGAACAGACAACCTTGCTCCCATGAGTTCGGCATTCTGGCTGGGATGGCGTTGTGTGCTCGGTCTGTCTGTAAGCTCAAAAACCACACAGAACATGATCCGCACACGCGAGTGTGTTCTCAACCTGCCCTCCGTGGAGGAGGTTGTCGCAGTAGATCGTCTCGCTCTCACGACCGGCTCTGATCCTGTTCCTGAAAGAAAGGTACGGAGGGGGTACAGATATGAACCCGATAAGTTTGGGCTTGCAGGATTGACACCGGCAGCGTCGGAAACGGTCTCTGCACCGCGAGTCAGGGAATGCCCTGTGCAACTCGAAGCAATCGTTGAAGCGACACACGGAATAGCCGAAGCTGACTCGGCACAACGCGGAATCCTCGCTTGTATCGAGGTACGCATTCTTCGCGTGCATGTGGAAGAATCGATACTGATAAGCGGGGATCTTGACCGGATTGATCCGGACAAATGGCGGCCACTCATCATGAGTTTTCAGAAATTTTATGGGCTCGGGCCGCAACTGCATGAGTCAACACTGGCAAAAGTGCCGGAATTCATGTATCGAAGTCCGGACGTAGATCAGGCACGCACCATGCGAACGCAGGAGGTTGGACTGAAACATGAAACCCAATAATCGAGGACGAGAAAACGACTGATTTGAGGAAGTCGACCATCCCCCTGATCGTCGGGTCCCCCTTCCCGCCCCACTTCCTGCCCGTCGAACCCAACCCCCTGGCCCTGCTGAACAGCGCACCCGCTCATTCCCTTTGCGGAGGAACCCCGGACAGGGGAATGCGGGGGCACAATGTTCAGCCGCGAACGACCAGAAAAAAGATGACCAGCCCGATGGCGACGAGCGCGGCGCTCTCCAGTATGTGCGTGCGGCGTGGCGGCAGCAGACTTGTCTGTGTGGAAACGATCCTTGTCGCAAATGCCCTGTATCCGGCTTGCATTTTCATCATCGCAACCCTCCTTTCGGAC
>DAIEST010000175.1 GCA_027346125.1 Leptospirillum sp.
TATCCGGTCATGGATTTCGCCGGAGATAAGAAAGACCTTCTCTGAGATCCGACTGCAGACTCCCATTGTCCGGGATGTCGGCAGGATCCCCCGGTCGAGCAACCATGTCTCCAGTTTGGAAGAGCAGATCCCCATCTTAAAAAAGAGAGTCGGCTCTTGGGCAAGCGCAATGGCCCGACACACCTCCGCAAACAGGGCGGTATCCTCCTCCGAAGAAACAGGCTCGCCCCCTCCGGAAACATGGCTGGATAGATCCTCTCCGATTAAGAGTCTAACGGCGTCCATTGCCGTCTTCCGGGCCTCTGCAAGACCGAATATTTCCCTCTCCCGGAATTCCAGGACCATCTTCTTGAGTTTCATTGCCCGGTCCGTCTGGAGACGCATCGTCTCCAGACGGAGCCGTTCCCGCCCAAGGGTCCGGTCCAAAGGCTCCGAAGGGGGAGCAGGAGTGACTATAGATATCCGGGGATTGGTCGCATGGCCATTCGTCCAGTATTCCCAGAGCACGTCGTCGCACTCGTTCTGGTACTGGATGATCTTTTCCCGGATCTCGGGTTTAACCCGGGTCGGATGGATGGTCATGAGCCATCCGGGAAGTTTCCGAAGCGGCATGCAGAGGGTTTCCTGGTCACCGCTTTTGGAAGGTATCACCATCATGGTGATACCCCATCGTTCTTTGTTTGAATCCAGTTTCCGATGTTGGACTTGCCACGCCAGCCCCATCCCTTCGACGATGGGTTTCATGGGGGTGAAGGGGTCGCCCCCAACCCCGACAAGCAAAAGATCATTCCCATGGAATGGAACACTGATTGTTTTAATTTCCGTCGTCATCTTGAACCTCCTTTTTATAGGGAAACCGCGCCCGCCCGTCCGGAGCGCTGCCGCCGGGTCGAAGACCAGCGATGCGCACAGAGACCCAAAAAGTCTCGGTGTCGCGCGCGGAAGGCGGCAAGCGGAGCAGGGCGGCGGATTGGCCCGGGAGTCAGTGCGTGTGGCATGTCAGTCCCGAGCTCATCGAGGAGGGAATGTCGGACACTTCCGGAAGGGTTCCTCCTCCGGGCCCGGAAAGCTCCGGGGACAGAGAAGCGAGATGTCCCAGGCCCGAAAACCCGGAACCGACCATCAAGACAGTTCCTGCCAATACGAGAGCCGCCACGAGCGTCCACACGATCCAGGAGGGGATCTCCGGCTTCCGGAATAGCTTTTCGATTTTCCGGGCCAGGACAGCGTTTCCCGTCTCGTTTCCCGGCGACCCGATCAGGACCGGATCACAATCGCCGTTTCCGCTCCGGAGATTCACTCCTTCGGCATCGACGGAAAAGGCGACTTCAGAATCAAGGGGAATGCTCCCGAACGTTTTTCCGTCCCCCATCCCCCACACAAGCGTTTTGGATCCTTTCCGTTCCCGGATCCGGGCCCAGGGTTCTTCCGTTCGGGAATTTCGGCGAAGATTGCGCGGAACAAGGCGGCCAGAGATCGCCTCCCGAATCTTTCGAAAAATCTTCGATCTTTTGGACAGATGGTTCGTTTCTTCCATGCTTTCTCCTTGTTTTTTGATTGACACCTGGTTTTATCCTCCCGTTCCTCCCCCCATATAGCCTCCCATCATTCCCAGGAACTGGTTGATGTTGATCAGGAAGATTCCCGCCACGAAATGCGTTGTCCCCCGCCAGACCGTCCCCGGCGGAGACCCCGACCGGGCGGATTCGGACCAGAGGATGAAGGCCCGGAAGGCGGCGAGCCAGCCGAAGAACTTCAGGATCACGAACGCGAATGAGGGAATGCCGGATCCGGGAGTCCCGGAAGAGACCGATCCCGCGGTGTAGGAAAAGGTGGAGAGAGTTCCCGTCGAAAAACCGATGGTCTGCGTGGCGGAATCCACGAAATAGATGAAGTTCACGAGACCGATTCCGACCATGAAGAGGCCGGCCGCCCCCATCATGGACTCTCCCCGTTTCTGGTCTTCGACGGCCCGGTAAAGTCCGTACCCGCAGAGCACCAGTCCCGTCAGGGTCGCGAAGTAGACCAGGAGCGACCAGAAGGCGGGCAGGTCATTCGCCATCATCTGCATCAGACTGGTCGCCGTGGAGGTCAGTCCGCTCACCGGGTACCTTTCCTGGCCATGGATTCAGTCCAGGGCCGATTCGATCCCCTCTTCCAGAGTCTCAGGAACGTGGATTCGAATTTCCGGACCTCGTGGGGATCGTCCGTGATAAACAGGTTATTGTCCTGCTGGTCGGGATGAAGGCGCTCTCCACGAGAACACCAGGCCCCTTCCCCGGGAGGAGACCAGTTGGCCGACCCGGTCCGGAGGAACTTCCCGTCAACGAGATACGCCTTCAAATGCATGATGTTCCGGGAGTAATTTCGCTTGACCCCGATCAGGACGTCACTGTGCCGACCGACGGCGGACAGAATCCTCCTCGACTTGTCGCCCCGGTCCCGAATCTGGATCCCGTCCCGGTAGATAAAAATCCCGACGCCCCGCGAAGCGGCCCGAATAAGCGCATCGGCGATCGGACGATCCGTGAAGGCATACATGGCGATCTCGATGCTTTGCCGGGCATGGTCGATCAGATCCACGTCAATCGACTCGAGATTCTCTTCCGGAGAATAGTGCTCTCCGAGCAGAGATTCGGGATCGGCCTCCCGCCCCTTCGAACATGAGGACAGACGGTCTCCGAAGGAATTGGACCAGGCAACCGCATTGGCCGGTCCCGCCAGAAGCATTCCGGAAATCGCCAGACAGAAGAATCCGGCGGAGAATCGGGATGTCAGACAGTTTTTCACGTTGCCTCCTTTCCTTTCCGGGATCTCTTCCCGGTAGCCAGAACCAGCCGCCTTTCGAGTTCGCACAGCACCTCGATATTCGGACGGGCCGCGATTTCCGGCCACGAGGGAAGACCCTCGAGCCGGAGGGCGAGACACTCCTTCCATCGCTGGTAAAGGAGAGTCCGGAGCTCCCGCGCCTTGTTTCCCCAGGTGTCCGGACCGTCAAGCCGCATCGGTCGTCCCAATCAGTTCATCGAACCGGTGGAGAAAACGTTCCATCGCCACTTCCGAAGACCAGGGAACGATCGGTGACGGGAGAGGATCGATCCCCTTGAGGAGGACCCATGGCCTTGGATCGTGCGGCATCAGGTCCCGCTTTTCCGTCGCGAGAAGTACGCGGTCCGCTTCGCGCACGGGAGCGCTCATCGTCTCCGGAAGCTCGAATTTTCGCCGGATCGTCCGATCGAGGATCCTCTCGATCCGCTTGTACTCCGGCAACAGCCCCTTCAGAGGAGAGGGGAGATCCTTAATGAAAGCCTCGGTCGCGTCGTGCAGGAGAGCTTCCAGGGCGTATTCCAGAGGGACGATCAGGCTCGCCAGGACCGAATGCTGCGCAACGCAGTAAAATGTTCGGCACTGACCGGAAAACCGGCATTCGCGGGAAAGGCCCACCGCGATGTCGTGGATGTCGATCGCATCCGGAGACGGGTCCGTGAGTTCCACATGCCGGCCGCTTATGGTCAGGATCCATTCGTCTTTGGTAACGGGAGCTGTCGGAGCTTCGGGCAATTTTCCCTCCTTCGCTTATTCAATATTATAGTGGTATTATTAAATACCACTATAATATTGTCAAAGAAAAAAAGAACGCTTCCTTGTTTTACATCTCAATATGAGATATTCTGCTCAAGAAAAAAACAGAACGGAGGACGGACGAGCGGATGCACGTAATCAGCCGCAAGGCATTGAAGGATTTCTGGACCGTTCATCCCGACGCCGAAAATCACTTCGTTCGTGGTTCCAATTGATTCGAGAGGGTCGGTACGAATCGTTTGTGGATGTAAAG
>DAIEST010000200.1 GCA_027346125.1 Leptospirillum sp.
ATACGGCCTTGATCGTCTTTCCCTCGACCTGGGCAATATCCACTCCGGGATGAAACTCCTCTCCTGAACCCAATGGGCTCTTGCGTTTTCCGAACGGCGATGTTTCCCACCCGGAAAGAGGCGACCCCCAGAAAGAGTCTCCCGGACCGGTCGCAGCCACAAACAGATCGCTGTCCTTTTCCGCAGGAATCCCACCGCCCCCCGGCAACATTGTCTTTCTTGACAATCCTTTTTCCCGGGAAGGGTTCACGGAAGACGGGGGTCCGGCTGCTGGCTGTACTTCCGGTGACTTTCCGGCGGATTGAGGAGCACCCTGGACGCTTTGTTGTCCGGCCGTCATCTGTCGGATCTGGCCATCCAGAAGGTTAACCTCAGAGAGCTGGGCCTCAAGACCTTCCAGCTCATTCCGATAGCGGTCTAGATGAACTTTCTGCTCCCCCGTTTCCTTGATCAGTCGACGGTAGGTCACAAGTTTCTGGGCTTCATACGCATAAAAAAAAGCCAATGAGATTCCGCCGATGACACACAGAATCCCCATCACGAAGAACGCGTGAAAAAGCCATCTTGGAACGGTCCATTGACGGGCCTTTTCCGTAGGTCCGGACATGAATGTGACAGTTACGGTCTTTTTCAACTTCACGTCAGAGAGCCTCTCCCCTGAAAACAGAATTCACGACCCATTCGAGATAGGCTGGATTCCCCCCATCGATCGGCCAGTAAAGGATTTCCGGAACAGAGTAGGGATGAAGTGAGCGGATCCGCTCCACGACTGATTTGCAGGCGCTCTCCGGAAGTTTGAGAAGAACGTTCACCTCTTCGTCCCTCACCAGTTTCCCTTCCCATTCATATACAGAGACTCCCTTTGGAAACAAGTGTCCGCAGGCCACCTGTTTCTCGGAAACAAGGGCACTGACAATACGTTCGGCTTCCAATGGATCCGGATGAGAAAAAAGAAGCAGGAAAACATTCATCCGAGCCACCGGCGGAACCATTCGACAGTCCGGGAAACGCCTTCCTCAAGACTCGTAGCAGGAAACCAGCCGGTATCGGTCAGGAGGGCCTGATGGCCCAGAATACGCGTCATCGCACCCGGGGGATACTTCCCTTCATAGACAATGTCTCCCTCGAATCCGGAAAAGGTGCGGAACATGGAAAAAAACTCCCTTTCGGAAAGCGGTTTCCCGGAACCCAGGTTAAAAACCCCGGACTTCTTTTCCAGAATGATCGAAAAAAGAGCGTCAACCGCATCTTCGATGAACAGGAAATCCCGAATCCGTTTTCCATTTCCGGTCATCTTCGGCATATCCGTCGGATCCCCGCGAAGGAAACTCCTGACCCATCCTGTCACAAAACCGGCTTCCCCTTCGAGGGACTGGCCCGGACCGAATACTGGCGAAAGTCGGACAACAGTATGGGGAACCCCCATTTTTCGGGCAAAAAGAGACAGATAATGCTCGGAAGCCAGATAGGATGCACCGTAAGAGGTATCAGGAACAGGTATTGTCCCTTCGTGCGTACCGCCCTCGTTGCCCACTCCATAGACCTCCCCCGTCGAGATCAGGACAATATGTCCTGCGGGGGCTTCCTCAAGGGACTTCAATGTCTCTACAAAAGAAAAAAGAGTCCCCTTCAGGTCGACAGACGGGTCCTTCTCCCCTTTCAGGGGATCGGAAATCCCTGAAGAATGGACATATACGTCCGGACGGGCCGTCTTAAGCAATCTGGTCATGAAGCGGACAGAACCGGTATCTCCTTTCTCGAACTGGAAGCGTTCATTTCTGAGCCGCAACGGATGTCCGGTAGAAAGGTCATCTACCGAAAGAACGTGGACTCCCCCCGCTACAAGCCCGGAAGCCAGCGCAGACCCGATAAAGCCAGATCCGCCCCCAACCATCACCTTCAAGGGGTTCATCTACCAAGCCTCCCGCGAATCCGGCAGACGAAACAGGACAAAGTATTCCTGGTTCCCCTTCTTCCCTGTCAGGGAAGAAGGAAACACCCCAAGAACTCGCGCGCCCAGTTCAGTCATAAAACGGATATATTCCGACAGCAGAACCCGATGAAGTGCCCGATCCCGAACGATGCCGCCTCTTCCCACGGACTTGGGACCCGCTTCAAACTGGGGTTTAAAAAGCGGGAGAAAGAAACCTCCCCCCTCGAGAAGATGGAAGACTGTTTGAGAAACTTTCCGAAGGGAAATGAAGGAAAGATCCGCGACAACCCCGCCAACAGGAACGGGTGGACACCAGATCCCGGGCCACCGAACATTCACCCCCTCAGAAACAATCACTCTCGGGTCCTCCCGGAGACGGATATCCAGTTGGGAGGATCCGACATCAACCGCCCAGACCCGGTCCGCTCCCCGTAATAAAAGACATTGGGTGAAGCCACCCGTGGAAGCACCCAGATCCACCAGAGACATACCCGTCACATCAAGTCCAAAAAAAGAAAGCGCTCCCTCAAGCTTATGGCCTCCCCGGCTGACATAAACCGTTTCGGCTTCATCAGGAAGAAGGGTAACCGCATCATACAACGCCTGGGTCGATGGCTTCAGTCGGACAAGACCATTCACAAGCACCCGACCCGAAAGGATAAGGGAAGAAGCCTTTTCACGGGAAGAGGCCCACCCCTTCAACACAACAAGCTGGTCGAGCCGTTTCATCCGCCGGGTCCTGAGAGAAACGGATCAGACAGGGGTTGCCTGAAGCCAGGATCTTAAAGTCTTTGCCACATCCGGCGAAGTCAATCCCAGGGAAGACCGGAGGATTTTTGGAGATCCGTGCTCGACATAATGGTCCGGGATTCCAATCATCCGGAAGCGCACGCGGTTCATATGATCCGACGCCGCCAGCCATTCAAGGACAGCGGATCCAAATCCTCCCATCAAGGTCCCCTCCTCCAGCGTCACAACATGACTGTAATGCTCGACAACGGAGGTCAGCATGGCGGTATCCAGCGGTTTGGCGAATCTCATGTTGAGCACTCCGGCCTGGATCCCTTCACCCAGAAGAATCTCTGCAGCATCAAGAGCAACCTGAACCATGGAACCATAGGCCAGAAGACAGATCTCTTTTCCTTCCAGCAGCGTTTCAGCCGTTCCGATAGGAATCTCACAGAATTCCTTGTCGATCGGAACCCCGACGCCTTCCCCCCTGGGATACCGGACAGAAATGGGACCATCGTGCATGAGGGCGGTAAACAGCATATGACGAAGCTCGTTCTCATCCTTTGGCGCCATGACGACCATATTCGGGATATGCCTCAGGTAGGCAATGTCGAATACACCGTGGTGGGTCGGACCGTCTTCTCCGACAAGCCCTCCTCTGTCCAGAGCGAATACGACCGGCAGATTCTGCAGGCATACATCATGGACCAACTGGTCATAGGCCCTTTGAAGAAAAGTGGAGTAAATCGCGACGACCGGTCGAATATTCTGAGCCGCCATTCCACCCGCCAGCGTCACGGCATGCTGCTCGGCGATGCCGACATCCACGAACCGGTCCGGAAAAGTCTTCTTGAAATCAACCAGCCCCGTTCCTTCCGGCATGGCGGCAGTAATGGCGAAGAGGTGCGGAAATCGGTGCCCCAGTTCAACAATTGCCTGCCCAAAAACTTTTGTATAGGCAGGCGGCCCCCCTGCCTTCTTCCGGAACTCCCCTGTTTCGATATCGAATGGAGTTACTCCATGAAATACCACGGGATTCCGCTCTGCCGGGGGATATCCCTTTCCTTTGACGGTCAGGACATGGAGAAGAATCGGACCGGACTGGTCTTTGAGATTCCCGATTGTTTCCAGGAGAAGAGGAAGATCGTGTCCGTCGATAGGACCCACATACTGGAACCCCATTTCCTCGAACCAGACGCCTGGTTTCGAGATCATTCCCACCACAGATTCGTGGGCAGCCTTGGCGATCCGGACAATCGGCTCCCCGATGACCGGAATCTCGCGCATAAATCCTTCTGTCCGCCGCCTGAGCCCTCCCCATCTGGGATCGGAGGTAATCCGGGCAAGATAGTCCGAAATGGCGCCCACATTTTCCGAAATGGACATCTCATTGTCATTCAATATAACAAGCAGGTTCTTCTTTCTCGCACCTGCCTGGTTGAGGGCTTCCATCGCCATCCCCGCCGTCAGGGATCCATCTCCGACAACAGCAATGACATGATGCTTTTCGCCCCTGACATCCCTGGCTTCAGCCATGCCAAGCGCCGCAGAGATCGATGTACCGGCATGTCCGGCGGAAAAAGCGTCATGAAGGCTTTCTTCACGCTTCGGGAACCCCGCCAGACCCTGCCATTGACGGATCGTCTTCAGGTTTTCCAGTCTCCCCGTCAGCATTTTATGAGGGTAACTCTGGTGACCGACATCCCAGACAATCCGGTCACGCGTGGTATCAAACAGCCTGTGAAGCGCAATCGTCAACTCCACAACACCAAGCCCCCCTCCAAAATGTCCTCCGATACCGGAAAGCACCCGAATCATTTCTTCCCTGATTTCCCGGGCCAGAACGGGCAGGTCCTTTTCCGGCAGTTTCTTGACATCTTCGGGGCTCGAGATTCGGCCCAACAAATCCCCCATCAATTCCTTCTTTCTATAATGTAACGAGCCAGTTCACGAAGGTGAGCGGCGCGTCCGCCAAATAACTCGATCGCATTCAGGGCTTCCGTCAATTTTGCCTCCGCCATGGAACGGGCGCCGGAAACCCCCATAAGACCGGGGTAAGTGTTTTTATTCCGGTCCTGATCCTTCTGGGCCGCTTTGCCCAGAATCGCGGAGTCTCCCTCCACATCAAGCAGATCATCGGCGATCTGAAAGGCGATGCCGACTGCAGCGCCATACCTGTCAAGCGCCTCAAAAGAAGGTCCGTCCGAATCACCGAGAAGTGCCCCGATACGGAGCGCTCCGCGTATCAGTGCTCCGGTCTTGTGCCTGTGGAGGAACTCGAGCGAGGAAAGATCCAGCGGCTTCCCCTCCGACTCGATATCCATCTGCTGACCTCCGACCATCCCGTTGATGCCGGAAGCCCTCGAAAGCTCCCCTACGATCTTCAGGCGGATTTCAGCGGAAATGAGGTTATCATAAACGGGGTCGGACAACAGGGTAAAGGCATAAGTCAAGAGCGCATCTCCCGCCAGAATTGCTGTCGCGTCCCCATAGATCACATGGTTGGTTGGTTTTCCCCGACGGAGCGAATCATTGTCCATTGCAGGCAGGTCATCGTGAATCAGGGAATAGGTGTGGATCAACTCCAGCGGAGCCAGGAGAGGAATGTAGGGAACGGGGTCCTTCCCCATCGCTTCAATCGCAGCCATCGCCAGAACGGGCCGAACCCTCTTGCCTCCGGCCAAAAGACTGTACCGCATGGATTCCGCAAGTGTCCCGTAAGGGGTTCCTCCCTCGGACTCGAAAAGGGATGAAAGAAAGCGGTCAATCGATTCCTTGCACCAGGAAAGGTATTCGTCAATCGCAACTGGGGGTGGCGTCAGGGACACACAATCTCCTTAATCTTCAAGAGTCAATCCTGTTCATCATGGTCAGGTCCCAAGGACTCCCCGAAGGGAACCTCCTGATCCTGCCCCTTGAGAAGCAGCGTGATTCTCCGTTCCGTTTTTTCAAGCACCTCACGGCACTCGTTCGAAAGCTTCACCCCTTCTTCAAAGAG
>DAIEST010000213.1 GCA_027346125.1 Leptospirillum sp.
TGGCCGGGAACCTGCCTGATCAATCGTGTCTCAATCGTTTCCGGAAACCAGGAAAAACCATGGAGAAGAAGATCGTCGGAAAAGTCATGAACAGAAAAGGCTTTCTTAAGGAGCATGCACCTCAATCAGCCAATATTGGGACCATACCAGGTTCCGTTACAGTCAATGCAGATATAGTCGCCATCGACAGACATCATCGGATCCCCGCAGAAGGGACAATCCGGTCCGTCCCTCTTGGGGATCACCAGCGGCAGCTCAAAGTCATCCATCGGATCAATTTCTTCATCGGAAGCCATATCCTGAATCCTTTCCTGAATCGGGATCGATTTTACTTGAGTAGGATATTCAAGGTTAACACAGCAGATTGGCCCAAAACAAAAACGGATGCCGCAATGGAAGGGGAGTCAGGGATTCTCAGTGCTGGAGACGATGCCGTTTCTGGCCTGCATCTCGGGGTGAACTCTCTTGTAATATCGGACGATCCCTCGGTAGAGCGCCAAGGCAACCTGCTCACGATACGCGCTGATCGACATGATCCGGGCATCCCGGCGGTTGCTCAGAAAATTGATTTCCGTCAACGCCGCCGGCATCGCGGTTCCCATGATGACATAAAAAGGGGCCTGGCGGATTCCCAAATCGCGAACCCCGTCAAAATGCCCCACAAGCGTATTCGAGAGGGAGTGGTCCAGATCCTTGGCAAACTCCCAGGAACTCTTCTTCTTGTGATTGACCCTCAACGTCAGCAAAATCGATCCGAGATCTCCGTGGGAAAGCCCAAGCTCGCTGTTCTCCCGTGATGCGATCTGTTTTGCCCGGTCATCGCTCGAATGCAGATTGAGCAGAAATGTCTCGATTCCCCGGACGGAAGGATTCGGGTCGGAGTTGGCGTGGATGGAGAGGAACAGATCGCCTTTCATCCGGTTCGCCATTCGCGTTCGCTCGCGGAGGGGAATAAAGATATCCTGGTCCCGTGTCAGAAACACGCTGAACCGGCTGTCTGCATGGAGCCGACGTGCGAGACGCTTTGCGATATCCAGGACAAGGTCTTTCTCGCAGATTCCGTTGACCGATGTGGTCCCGCAATCCTTTCCGCCATGGCCCGGATCCAGAACGACCCTGAACCGGCCCGAACGTTCCGCAAAATGGACCGGTTGAACACTGCGGGAAACCGGGGCAGGGGGAGCGACCCGACTGCTGCTCAGTTTCTTCCCGGGAATGACAAAAACCTTCTGGCCCGGCTTCGGCGGGGCCGGCCGGTCGGTCGAAGACTTCGCCTTGCTTCCCTTTTTCGAAACTCCGGCGGAAAAGGGGAAATCCACCACGATTCGATCCGGATTCTTCAAGGTAAAAGAATGGGGAGTCGCTCCCGAGACCTCTCCCTCCACGGTCAGGAGTGTTTCCTGGGTATCCGGACTGTAGCGAATCGTGATCTCTTTCAGATGCGCCTTCAGGGAACGGGACTGTGCCACCAGTTTCCGGTGAATGGAGGGAGAGGGCATGACCCCCTTCAGAATCAACGTCCCGACCTTGCCTGGAGTATAAAGCGGCTGGTCTTTCGGGAAACAGTCCAGAACAGCAACGAGCCTGACCTTGTCCGCATGCAGTCCAACCCGCAATGTCTTGATGAAACCGATCTTCTCCTGGGCGTGAACCACCTGCAGAAAACCCGGGCTCATCAAAAAAGACGAAAGAAAGAGCACCAATGCCAGCGTTCGAATCCGCACGTGCGGTCCTTTCCTGTAAAGCCATGTACCAGAATGAAAAAGCCGATGTTTCTCACTTGCAATGGCCAATCTAGACCATTTCTATAAAAAGAACAAGAGAATTTTTCAG
>DAIEST010000222.1 GCA_027346125.1 Leptospirillum sp.
TTTGCCGTGTCGCTCCTGGGCACTGGAACCAAAACGACGGGAGTTGTCCGTTGCGATCAGCCTCGGGCGCTTGACATCGGCTCGCGCCTTGGAAAGAAACTGGAATGCGTTCCCGATGCGATCATGGACGAGGTGTTGGCACGGTTGGTGCCGATTTTTGAATGAGGAGAAGAGAATGGCAGAAGTAAACGGCATTCCGGCCAAACTGATGAAGGTGCCATGGTTATGGTGAGACATTAAGGTTTACGCCAATGATCTGGGCTATCTTTATGGTGTGTGTCGGATTGGATCCATCCAACAAGGATTTCAGCATCTCCACGGCCTCATTCTTTGGCCGGTTCTATAGCCTCTTCTTGTGTCTGCAAAACATCGCTCGTTCTTCTTGAGTTTGGCTTTCTTACCGCATAATCTCCTTCAGGTTTTTTTCCATCGCGATCTCACGTCGGAGCGTCGTCGGATGGAGGGTGTGAAGCCCGACAAGCCCCAGTCCGAAGAGCAGTTCGGGATCGCCAGATTTAAGCTCGCCCCGGCGCGCGACGGATTTTGTGATCATTAAAAGGCAGTTGATTATATCTCATATATGGGTTAGATTGTGCATTATTAACCTATTTATGGGGTAAAGAATGAAAACTCTTGTGACAAAGGAAGGACTTCCTCCCAGTTCAAGAATATATCTCGAGGAGCTGGGTCGTCGTCTTCGGTTGCTCAGGAAGAGACGTGGTTACAGCCGGGACAGACTGGCGGTCCTGGCGTTCATCGGAAGGAATACCCTCGCCCGGATGGAGTCCGGGGACCCCGGTGTGTCGATCGGAGCCTGGGCTCAGGTGATTCACGTATTGGGAGTCGATCGCAACCTGACGCTTCTCCTTGAGCTTCCGAAAGAGGAAAGAAGCGGAGAGAAGGCGGGAAAGAAAGGAAAAGTTCCAGATATTGACGCTCTTGCGGAATCATTATGATCGAGACCATTTATGTTTTTCATGCGCTTCCGGACACGGAAGAGGTCGTTCTTGCGGGGGTGTTCCAGTATGACACCCCCCGTGGCCCGGGAAAATTCCGGTATGTCAGAAGCTATCTTGATCGGGAGAACGCGCTCCCCATTTCTCCGGTAGATTTGTCAACGCTCCGTCCGGAAATCCTTCAGGCCGGGGACAGGAACGAAGGAGTGTTCGGGGTGTTCCGGGACGCGCTTCCTGATTTTTGGGGAAGGCTCGTCTATGCCTCGAACAACTCCATCCCCTCCACGGACGTGACCAATATCATGCTGATGCGGAGCCCCGATCCCCTTCGGATCGGGGCGATCGATTTTTCGAGCGAGAACCGGATTCCCGAATTCAAGACGATTCCGAAAGTCCACGATATGGCCCGTCTCGTTGCGGTCGCCCAGGAGGTCCTCGACGGAAACGAGGGCGGACTGAATCTGGAAGAACGGCGTATTCTTCTACAGGGAACAAGCATGGGAGGAGCAAGGCCGAAGGCCACTGTTCTCCATGACGGAAAACTGTTCCTGGCAAAGTTTCCTGCAAAGGGCGACCGTTTTGACAACGCGCGCGTCGAAATGGCCCTTTCTGATCTGGCCAGGTTTGTCGGGATAGAGACGCCGAACACGCAGTTGATTTCACTGTCCGACGGGAGAGGCGTTTTTCTTTCGGAACGGTTCGACCGGGAACCTGTTCCAGGAAAACCCGGGTTCTTTTTCCGAAAAGGATTCATGAGCGCTCTGACCCTTCTCGGGTTCGACGAAATGGAAAATCCCCTGGGATCCTATCCTGCCATCGCAGATGCGGCCCGCAAGGCCGGAATCGATTGCGGTTCAGAGCTTTACCGTCGAATGGTGTTCAATATCGCCGTTCGGAACTCCGATGATCATCTCAGAAATCACGGTTTCATCCGGGAGGGCTCCGAGTGGAGGATTTCCCCGGCCTATGATCTGATGCCGGCTCCTGCCGTCCCCGGCCTCAGCACCTTCTTCGACCTTTCGATCGGGGTTGGGAGAATGGGCCGGAAGGCGACGCGAGAAAATGCCCTTTCGGAGGCCGCAAGATTTGGTCTTTCACAAAGCGAGGCGAATGAGATCTTCACGACTGTTTCCGAAGGGGTGAGGGACTGGTGGACCTTTTATGCCAACCATGGGGTGTCCGGCACTGACACCGAGAAATTTTCCGGGAGTTTTTCGACATAGAGCATAAAATCACCCAAGGGGAACGCGAGAAGCTCATCATTCAACTAAAGGAAATCCTTGCAGAGGTTCGAGTCCAGAGCTTTCTGAAGGCACAGAACCAATCCCGATAAACAGCAAGCCTCCCAATCGACAGTTATTAGATTAGTGGAATAATACTCTCACGCATTCTCGCGCAGAGTAATCATGAATCCCGTGGGCCAGGATCTCAAGGATCCGATTGGACCGTTCCGGATCCTCTGTTGGAAGACCGATAACGTCGACGTAGTAGACCATTCTGTCCGGAGGGATCCGTTCTGTCCAGTGGACAGAGGCGGCATCTCGGGAATGATCACACAGGTTGCATACTTTTTGTTACCTTGCAAGGAAAATCGTCCTGTCGAGAGAGTTCTTTGACCTATGTTTCCTTTGAGGGACGAATATTGATTGCAAACTAGTTATTCAATAAATCCAGAACTGCCTTTATTGCCGTAGCTATTGGGGTCACAAAGCCAGAAATCATTCCAGCAGCTTTTATGAGCTCTTCGGCAATGGGCGTAATCAATATTTCGCGCGGTTTTTCTGAAACTGCTTCTTTACTGAAGGTTTCAAGATCTCTTGAGACTCTTGCGTATTCCGATGAAAGTTGCCAGGGATTCTGATTCAAAGTTGCCACTTATTCCGGTCAAAGTTGCAACCCCCTGAGCCCCCAGAAATCCCTCCTTGCCGACGATCAGATCAAGAAGCCGCCGAAGGGACTGCCCTGGCCCTTTGTTTTCGCATGGATTCTCCTTTCATTTCAACCGTATAGGCTCCGTGGACCAACCGATCCAGAAT
>DAIEST010000239.1 GCA_027346125.1 Leptospirillum sp.
CCACGCATGCCTTGTTCGAAAAGGCTACCGGGTTCCTTCGGAAGAAAGGGGCCTCATGAAAGGCTTGAGCCGCCTGCGTCGAAAGGCGCACGGGCGGTTCTTAGGGGGGGATGGCGCAGTAATGTGCTGTCCCTACCCGACGGATCGTGACCGGCCCCTCGGAAGAGTTGCTGGAAGATCAAGTCCTGCCCGTGATTGTGGCCTTTCTGCGGGAACGCGGTCTCGAGATTTCCCCCGAGAAGACGCGCGTCGTGCATATTCGGGACGGATTCACGTTCCTGGGTCAACGCGTCCGGAGGTATGGGGACAAGTGTCTGACGCAACCGTCCCCCGAAAGCGTCAAGTCCCTTCTGGAAAAGACCCGGAACATCATGAAGGAGGCCCGGTCCAAGTCTCAGGAATGGTTGATTGAGACGCTCAATCCGATCATCCGCGGCTGGGCCAATTATCACCGACACAGCGCGGCCAAGGCAACCTTCTCAAAAGTCGATCATATCATCTGGACTCAGTTGTGGTCCTGGCTTAAGAAAAGACACCCCCAAAAAGGACAGCGCTGGATCTACAAGCAATACTTCCAGCAACGCGGATCGAGAAATTGGATCTTCGCCGTCCCCAAAGGCGGGCCGGAACTGATCAAGACAACGGATATCAAGATCGTCCGGCACGTCAAGATCAAAGCCCAGGCACATCCGTTCGACCCCGAGTGGACGGACTACCTCAACGCAAGAAAACTCTTCTCGAAGCTCAAAAGCGGATGGGACCGTCTCTTCGGTCCTCTAAACGCTCAAGAGGTGTTGGAGTGATGCACCGGTTCCGGGGTGACCCGCGGACTTCCGAATGGCTTGAGCGGACTGCGGTGAAAGTCGCACGGTCCGTTCTAAGGGGACGGGGAGGAGGTGACTCTTCCCTGTTACCCGACTATCTGATCAGCCAGGCGAAAACAGGCTTGTCCTCACTGGCGTTGAAGCGGGCCTTGGGGGTCAGCTACCCCACCGCCTGGCGGATGCACCACAAACTCATGCAAGCCATGGCCGAGCGCGAAAAGCTCTATACGCTCGTCGGCCAGGTCCAGATCGACGATGCCTATTTGGGCGGAGAACTCACAGGCGGCAAGGCGGGACGGGGTTCGGAAAACAAGGTACCCTTTGTCGCGGCGGTCTCTCTCGACGATCGCGGACATCCTTTGCACATCAAGTTGACGGTGGTCCCCGGCTTTACGCGCAAGGCGATCGCAGACTGGGCCCAAACCCGGCTCGGACCGGGGTGCTCCGTGCTCTCCGACGGGCTTGCCTGCTTCACAGGAGTGACGGAAGCGGGCTGTCGTCACCAGGTTTCCGTGGCCGCTGGCCGAAAGCCCAGGGAGTTGCCGGATTTCCTTTGGATCAACACCATCCTGGGCAATCTCAAGACCAGCCTCTCCGGGGCCTACCATGCCTTTGACTTCGTCAAATATGCACCGCGCTACCTGGCCGCCTTTGCTTATCGCTTCAACCGGCGCTTTCGTCTCAAGTCCCTGCCCATGCGTCTCTTGGCGGCCGCCCTTGGAACAGGACCCCGTCCGGAGCCAATGCTCCGACTGGCTGAACAATCGTGCTAATCAGGTATCTTTTTGGCGCAGGTCATCGCGGAGGAAAGGGGTCGGCCGGAGATGAATGGTGATCAGGATTCTGGTCCAGTTTCCGTATTCGACCGGTAGCCCCTGTACAGGAAAGTCAGGAAAAGGAAGCCAGTATTCTGCAATCGTTACATGGGAGATATTCTCTGATACAGAGAATGAGTCTTTGCCGTGAGTTCAGGTTGTTTGGGAGAGTCATGTCCATCCGGAAAACAGGGTTAAGCCTGTCTCTCGGATGAAAGATCGTGCCGTGCGAAGGCCTTGTAGTAGAGGCCGAGGTAGGCTCCCTGAAGAAGCGCCCCGAGGAAAAAGGGAAGTCCGAGAAAACCGTGTGCGAGGAGGGCCGCACCCGCCACCGGTCCAAGCGATTGCGGGATCTGCATGGAGACATTGTGGAGGCTTGCGGCCAATCCTCTCCGGTCCTCCCCCACGAGTCCGATCGACAGGGCCTGTCGGGCCCCGATTGTGCTCTGATTCAGGGCGACGCGCAGGACATGGGTCAAAACCGCCAGCGGGAATGTGGGCATGAGCGGAATCAGAAGAGTAAAAACGAGACCGGCTCCGCGTCCGGCAATGACGGTCAGGACCGTTCCGAACCGGGACGACAGCCGGCCTGCGAGGAAAGAGAGAATGGCCGCGAGAAGATAGCCTCCGGACATGGCGATACCGATGGCGTCCGGTCCTTTGTGAAATCGTACGGCAAACCAGTAGGCCATGAGGGGGGCGTAGAGACCGAGGGACATCCCGTTCAGGGCATTGACACCGATGAGGGTCCTTAGGAGGGACCACTCCTGTCGAAGCGTTTCGGGGGGCGCCGGGTTGGAGGGTGTGGGGGCATCCGGAACGATGAGGATCAGGAGGGTGGCAATGGCGGCCCCGGTCGCGACAGTCAAAAAAACCAATCGGGCCAGCCCTCCTGCCGAGGCCGCTCCGGAGAAGAAGTGGGGGTAGAGTCCTGTCAGGGCCCCCGCGGCCATTCCCGCGAAACCCGATGCGGTATTCACGCTGAAGATCGTCCCCCGTTTCTGGGCAGGAAGAAGACGGGCAAGCCAGGACTGCTCGACCGGAGAGAAGGGCCCCGCTCCTCCTCCGGTGGTTTGTCCGAACCCGCCTACGACAGCAATCGTTCCAAGAATCCAGTTTGCCGGTGTTCCGGTTTCGGTCAGAAATCCCGCGATGGCGCAGGCAAACTGGAGACACTCGTAGAAAACGAGAAACTTTTTCCGACCCAGGCGATCACTGGCCGGACCGATTATAAGAGTCATCACGATCGAGAAAAGGATCCCGCCGGAAAGAAGGAGTCCGATGACGGGGGCAGACCAGTCCAGACGTTTGAGTTCGAGGATGAAGTTTGCCGAAAGGGCCCCCTGGCCAACGCTCCTTGCGATTCTGCTCCCGATGAGAAGGGCAACGAAGGAAGACCGGAAGGGACCCGTCATGGGTCTGGAGTGGGTGCAGAAGGGGCTGTCATCCGGAGAATCCGAATGAGGCGTATCCGGTGGTCTTTTGCTCGACTCCAGTCGCCAGCGCCGAATTGGCCGCCATGAGAAGGCGGGGGAAGAGGGTCCCTTTTCTGGTGAATGATCCCAGGGCGTTGACGGCTGTTGCTCCGCAGACGTGGAGAGGGTCTACCGATTGGCCAGAATGGATCCGCGCAATGGACTCCCGATCGATCCTGTCCGCCTGAAGGAGGTTGAAATACCGTGAGAAGTCCGCCGATACGAGGACGACGGTCTCCGGATCCGCCAGGAATGGATCCATCATGTGGGCCAGGGCTTCGGAGGGAAGGTCCGCATATCCGAGGGGAATGATGGGAACCGGACCCCAGATCTCGAACAGGAAGGGCAGCTGGGTTTCGATGGAGTGTTCAAGGAGATGGGCTTCGTCTGAAAATACGGTTTCGGAGAAGAAGGCGAGCTTCTGGATCGCCTTGCGGTCGACCGGAAGGGAGCCCGTCGGAATCCGGAAGGACGGAAAAGTCGGCAGGATCAGGCCATATTCGGGCCAGTCGTGGAGCGGGGCCACGATCATGACCCGTTCGGGTTTTTTCTTCCGTTTCCCGAGAAGACGATAAGCTTTGGCGGCGACCGGTCCCGAAGACAGGAACTCTCCGTGGGGGACGATGAAGGCCCGGAAGGTTTCCGGATCGAGATCGGTCTGAGACTCCCCTTCGGGTTCGGAGAGGAGGGATCGGATCGAGGCAGCCAGGGAGTCCGGATCGTTTGGATAATATGAGCCGGCATGGGCCGGGGGGCGCTCCTGGGTCATTATTAGAAAAAGGGCCGGAAGAGAGTGTCTCCGGACTCCTGTCCGTCTCCTTTCGGGAAATTCGTCCGGGATCGCCGGGATGTTCTGGGACATCCTTTTTTCGTTTGCCGGACCAATGGTACCATGGGTGGCTTCCGAGTGGAATGTCCGGAAGAATGAGGATGTTGTCGTGAGCCGTCGCCGCTCGATGGCTTCCGGTCAGGAGGGAATCAGCCGGAATTCCTTGATGGGAAGCGATGCATGGCCTTCCTGCGTCAGCCGATCCCGGGTGCGCCGGACCCTTTCCCGGCAGATCGACCAGATGGTCGGGAGATTTGGGAAGGGCGTCGGGTCTCCGGATTGGACGAGAAGGGCCGGGCGATTTCCCCCGTCTTCAGCGTTCAGGTCGAGCAGAGCCTGTCCGGTCGTCCCCGATCCCGCAAAAAAATCCATGACCGGGTCGGAGGAGCCGGGCGGAGAGGCCCACCCGATCAGATCCCGAATCAGCCGGGAAGGTTTCGGGAAGTCGATGAGGACCTCTCCGAAGAGCTCCTTCATTTCCCGGGTTCCATCGGTGGTCGTCACGCGATCGTAATAGGATTCCGGCGTTTTCCGGCGTTCCTTGCCTTCCTCCCTCAGATATTGCTTCGTGTAGATAGTCCAGCGGCCGTTTCTGTTTTTCTGGATCAGGATCTCGTCCTGCCTCCGGTCGAAGGTCTTCCGGCTCCAGCGCCATTGATGCGTGGGGCATTCGATGATCGACCCGTCGGGGGCCGTTATCGGATAGAGGAGGTTCGGTCGCGGTGATTGGCGGGTTCCGGACTTCGCAAAGGGGATTATTTTGTAAGGGCCATTGTGGTCCGAGTGGGGATAGGCACGCTTCATGGAAGGGGTGAGGGGTTCGCTGAAGGGGGGGAGTGTGGCGATCTCACGGGCATAGGCCAGGACATATTCGGTCTGGGGGAGAATGTGGCGGTTCCCTCGGCCCCTGACGACCTTTTTTCTCCAGGTGATCATCGAAATGAAATTCTCCTCTCCGAAGATTTCATCGAGCAGGGAGCGGAGGTGGTGTACTTCGTTGTCGTCGATGCTGACAAAGAGAACCCCATCCCTTCTCAGGAACTTGTGGGCCAGCAACAGCCGCGGGAAGATCATGGAAAGCCAGCTGTCATGCCGGTCGCAGACTCCTGTTTTTGCGCCAGTGGAGGAATACCGGTCGTGATAGAGCATCCGGTTTCCCGTGTTGTAGGGGGGATCTATGTAGATCACCCGGATCTGTTCGGCGAGGCCTGGTAGAAGGATCTTGAGAACGTCGAGGTTGTCGCCTTCGATCAGAAGATGGGTTTTTAAGTCGAAGGAAAGGGGAGGCTCAAGGAAGCCTTGGGGAGGCACTGAGGCCGCTTTTTCGGCCATGGACCGACCGGGCCAGGAGAGACAGGTTCGCGCGGAGGACAATAGCGGGATCCTTTGATCTGAGGTCTTTGAGCGTTGAGCTTCTTGATTTCTGACGGATCATTATAGAATGACGGAAATAAAAGATACAGTCGAAAGCCCCAAAAAGAGAAGGGCCCGGTTGAGTTTTTATCCTGGATCTGGTAAAAACATTGCGGGCCGATAGCTCAATTGGCAGAGCAGCTGACTCTTAATCAGCGGGTTGGGAGTTCGATCCTCGCTCGGCCCACCATATTTCACAAGAACTTAAGAGAATCCTTCCTGATAAAGAAATTCCGCTGTACAATGCCCGTACAAGGCAGGAATGAAAACGCCTTCACCCCCGCCGTTCACCCCGGAAATTACTTCCGAGCCCCCCTTTGCGGATCACGTCACAGACGGGGCCTGACCCCTTTGTATCCCACCGGGGGAAAATGACAATATCTCCCTCATCACCATGAGGATGGTGGAATGGGCCTGCCTTCGACACGTCACCATGACCATGACACCCGACTCCCTCCATCAGCCCACTGTATTATCCGGTTAACATGGTATACTCACGCTATCCGGATAACATTCTTTCGCTGGGGGAAACATGGACGAGAAGAAGATGACCAAAACGGGAGCGGAGCGGGTGAAGGCATGGAGGCTCCGCAATCTTCGAAAGGTCTACCGGACTGAGATCCTGTTGAACCGGGACGATGCGGCCAAGTTGGACACGCTCTGCGCCCAAACGGGACTGGACCGGTCGGCCATGATCCGGGAGTTAATCCGGAAAGCCCGGTTCGTATCCGGATAACATGGGAAGAGCGTGACGGGTCACGAAGGAGAGGAGAGATTCGGGGTGGAGCTTCCGGAAGTCCCGGCGGGCTGGCGGGGAAAGTGGTCCCGAGATTGGCTAATCCCATGGGAGGTGAGAACCCTCGGAGAGACATTTCACGATGGATGGACCCTGCCTGAGGGGATTTTGGGCCATTACCCGGACCAGAAGGGAGAGGTTTATGAAATCGACGGGGATTTTTCGGAAATATCGGAGGAGTGGAACCGGACATTCTGGGGCCTTCCGGACCTCAGATCCGGCTACAGGGATAAGAATTGGCTCCAGAAAGAATACGGGACTGTGTGGGGAGCGATGCTTTGGGAGGCTCTCCGCCCCGGAAGCATGGCCTTGGCCGTGAAGAACCACATGAAACCCCGCGCGATCCCCGTCCGGCTGTCCCCCTTCATGCTGAGGGTGGGGAAAAAGGTGGCGGTCTTCCAACACGGAGCCCTGACGAAGAAGACGATGGTCCCGGTGAAAAAGGTGGGGGAGCAACGGTTTTTTCCACAGATCGGCAGGAACAGGGGGTGTCTTTCGAGAGAAGAGGGCCGATGGTTTCTCGTAATCCAAAGACCCTCGCCGTCCCCCAGGGAAAACACGATCTACAGCCCGTGGGAGGAAATCATGGCGGAGTGGGCCTATTTGAAGAAAGCCGGAATCGTTGAATGATCCTCCGTCCCTATGTCCGTCACCATCGGTGCCTTTTTTCGATCCCCGAAATTAAACTTGGTTGGGTTAATATTGTGTGCAATTCATTCCGTATGCCACTTTTTGACAATTTATTGTGCCCGTTCCATAAAGAGGTTTCATTGAAATACCTATAAGATAAGCCGCATTAATTTGTGACCTTATAAGTGCCTGACGATCCAATTCATTACGTCTTTCTCGTTGGAGATGGTCAATACGATCTCTAATGTTTTTTTCCATAGCGATTTTTTGATCCCTTGAAGCATCCAAGAATTCTTCCCTGGTTATTTTTTTATCTTCAAATCTTTCGGATTCCTTGATCATGTTATCCAGATATTCTAAATGTTCAATCCGAAAATAGGTATTATCCATTTCCTCTGTTTTCGTAAGAAATTGTTTGAAAAAATCGGATATACGGAGTTTTTTTGATTTAACTTCCCGCATTTTATCATGAGCCCATTGAATCAATTGCTGGTACTGCTGGTCGATAGTCGCTTGAAGGTTTTCTTGGTCATTCTTTCGATAATCGCTTCCCCCGCCATTTTCATATCCGAGAGTCCCTGGCCTACAGTCAGGCCACCTTACTCCCATAGCACAATCTAGCGGATGGTTTTTGAATCCGAACCCGTAAGAAGAACATCCTTCCAAAATAAAAATAATCAAGAAAGGGAATATGCTAGACATGAAATTGGTTATGACCTTCACTGGAAAAATTCTCCTTCCCCCCTATGGAAGAATCCTGTCTGGAGGTCATTTGATGATGCATCTCATCATGTAGTGTATCATGTTTCCCATGCCCCCTCTCCGGAGGGATTTTCTCCTCGAGGGAAAGGGAGGGTTAGGGGGAGTCTGCGGTCGGTTCATCCCTCCTCTCGATCCCCAGCAAAACGTGAACAATCGATAAATCCAGAGGCAAACAGGACCTTAAAGGGAGCCGACAGCCGACATTGCCGGGGGGGACGCATGAACAGAAAAATGATCGGGATCGTGATTCTTGCTTCGATGGTTTCGGGATTTCTGGGGGGAATGATCGCGGAATCATGGAAGGATCTGGATTCGCTCATCGGCTCGAATCCTAGAACATTCGGGGCCTTGAAAGCGGATGCTATTTATGTCCACTCAATTCTACTGACCGATATCGATGGAGGCGGGTTTATAAGTCTGGAGGTCCAAAATTCCGTCCCGGAACTGGAAATGCGGGGTCCTCGAGGAACCGGGATCATCAGAATGACCGTCACCCAAGCCGGCGACATACTGGACATGTATGATGCAAAAAGGCGAAGACGTAGCATGATCGGATGGGAGGCCTCCCGTAAAATGAAATCGACCTTTACCTCCGATGAATCCTTCATCCAGTTTTTAGATAAAAAAGGCCATTCAATTTGGCAAGCTCCGCAATGATCCCTCAAAAATTCCGTTATTAAAACGGGGCGCCGACTCCCTCACTGCTCCGGTAGGTGCTTGATCCCCCCGAGGTCTTCCCCGCCTCCGAAAGGGCCATGTCCAAGGCTCTCTGGACCCCCTCTGCCAGGTCGGGAAGTTCCTTGACCTTGATCGTGAAACCCTGCCCCTTCACCGGCCAGAACGAGCCGTCATCTCCTTTGCTCCATAGCTGGAACCGGAGATAGAACCTGCCCTCATATTCGTTCCAAGTGAATCTCAATTCCCCTTCCGGTCTCGGGAGGGTGGCGAGCCTTACCCCGGAATCTTGCGGGGGTGTGCCTCCTCCGGACCTGGGGAGGGTGGATCGGAGTCCCTGGGCTTTCTGCGTCAACGTGCTCATGATAGAATCCTTTCAGCTTGGTTGATTGTGGCCTCCGGTGAGACGGGGGCCTCTCTCTCGCGGAGGGGCCTTTCTCTTCCTCCCGACCTCCTAGCCTGTCCGGAAGAACACCCCCCCCTTAGAACGCAAATTTTTCCCGTGCAGTTTTGGCTAGATTAGTGATCCACGGCGGCAAACACCTGGAAAGGATTGGTCCCGTGGCGTTGTTGCAAATCACGCCGACAACTTTTCCATCGTCCGTCAGGATCGGAGACCCGGACATCCCGCCTTTTATTTCTCTGTCCGTTTTTTTAATGACAAAAGTCCTCGAATACGGACGGGAATTTGTTTCGACGATGCAGGGGATCGACTCGGAATTGTTGAGCATTATCCGGACGGGCGTCTCGCCATCCGCCAGGGAGCCGATCTCCAGAAATCCCGAACGGCTGGCAAAATCCGAAAACTTGCAGGATTCTTCATAAAGAGACTGATTGTCGGGTTCTGCAAGGACGGCAAGGTCCGCAACAGGATCAAGAAAAATACATTCCACCCAGCAGGCGCCTTTCCCGTCAAGTCGGGCGACGAGGTCTCTATAGGTCCGTTCGTGAGAAAACGCCACATCGCCTTCTCTCGGGGGATAATGGGGCAGGCAATGGGCGGCTGTGACGATCAGCCCCACACCGGGAGAACCAACCCAAAAACCGCGCCCGGATTTGCCTTTCACCCCGACTTTCGCAATCGACTCAATAGCCATCTTTTCTCCTTCTCGCACATGACGGTCAAGGGGGATTATGCTTTTCTTCCCCCGAATGGGTTGATAGGATAACAGAAGGACGTTCTTTCCTCCCTCGGCTTTCAGGTTATCCAGTCGTTTCCGGTCCTTTTCACCCTTTACTCACCCCTTTCTCACGGGTCTTCCCACTATTCGCCGGGAAAAAATCCTCGGTGAGACGGGGGCCTTTCTATTTGCGGGGCCTCCCCAGGCGGATAAACATCCATGTCGAGAGAATCCCCGCGAGAAGGAAAATGATCTGACCTTTCATGATTTGGTTCCTTTCCGAAAGAGCCCGGAAGGGGTTTGTCGAGCCTTGCCAACCTTTTCCGTGGGGCCTCGCAAGTCGAACCGGGATTTTCTGATTCCCCATGTCCACGTCCCTTTGTCATCGAAGGCCACAAGCTCGCTCCATCCCCGGATTGTCTCCCGGAGGGTATCTTCATTTCCCCCGCAAGCTTCCAGAATCTCGCTGTAAGGCCGAGGTCCATCGGCCAGCATCCCCTCGATCACGTCCCGGAGGCTTGGAAGGGTCCCTTCTTCGGGCGCGGAGGATGGGGAAGGTAGAGGAGGATGTTCCGGGGTCTCCGGATCGGTTTTTTTGGCCATTCCGTGCGTGTCCATTTCGAGCATCGTCAAAAATTCACCGAATTCCATCCAAAACCCCCTTTTTACGGATACGGAATTAACGGAATTTACGGAGTTATTCAATAAATCCGTTTAGTCCGTTAAATCCGTTACCGTATTTTCTGGTAAATTCCACCATGTGACAGGTTTTTTTCCAGTTTGTTTCTTCCGTGAAGTAATCTTGCCGACCGCCTGCAAGTGCTCCAAAACCGCCGCGATCCCGGTCCCATTTTTTGAGAACAGGTTATTAATGATCTGCGTCGTTGTTTTCTCACCGTCCCGGAGGTATTTCAAGATCTTGTTCGCCCGCTGATCCGGCTCACGATCTCCAAAGATAAAGCGGGCAGACTCCTCAGCATATCGCCAACAGTGAAGAGACCGGATCATGTCTTCCTGTCGAATAGATGGGGAGCCGTCGATCAAGGAAAGAATCATTGCCATGCGCATGGTTTGCGCTTCTGCTCTGGAGGTCGCCGCTCCGTAGAGGCCGGGACGCTCTTGAGTCAGAATCGGATAGGATTTTGTGAATATTTCCCGAGCCTCGGGGGTGAGCGCCATTTCCCGCGCTCGCTCCGCAACTTTCAGTGTGCGTTCAAGAATTGCCGTGATCTCCTGTCGGGACTCCTTGGAAAGCCTCTCGGGAAACGGGACCGAACCTTGTCTCCGGGTACAAATCCATAGGATGCGGTTCGCAAAACCGTTGAGGGCGTCCGTCTCGCTGAGACAAGCGGACAATTCGGCTTGCGTGATATGGGACACGAAACATATATGGCCGTCTGTCACTTTGACGGGTCTGGTTTTCGTGAGGGGAGCGATATTCCCATCGTCCCAGGCACTCCGGAGGACCGCGCTCAGGGTGTTCGACTCCCGTTTCATGGCCCGGAGAGCCGCCGCAAACTCGCCGTCCAGAATGAGGAGCCGTTTGTCGTCCACCCCTGAAGCTATGGGCATTCCCTCTTTATCGACTTCCTCCGAAGCGTCCCGAATGCGCCACAAAAGCCCCTCCCCAGAAGACAGGGGGCCGCTCGAACGGATAGCTTGGAAGTCCTCCCGTAGATCGTTGAAAACGCTCAGAATCGGTCCTACTGATGATCCCTTACGGCCTCGGGAGGATGCGCCTACCAGAACGGAGAACAATCGGCAGTAATGGCGCGTTTCCCCAACAAATAGATGAATGTTCGGTCCGATCACGGCCCCCGCGACCTCCAGCAGGCTGAAAAGGATCGCGTGCGGATCGATCTCCGTTCCTTGTGAACAGAGAATGGCGATCCTCCCGGCGTTGCCGAATTCGTTAAACTGGATCGAAGTGGGCCAATGTCTCACGGGAATCTCCGGCGGCTCAAGTTCTTCGGTTCCAGGTGGATTTTCTGTGGTAAAATCTCCTTGAGTCATCGTATTGTCTCCTGCATGATGGCTCCCTGCCTCGCAAGCAGATAAGCGTTAAGATCCTTTGAGCCGTCCTCGGGTGCCAATACCCGAACGGCTCTTCCTATTTCTTCCATCCTGTCTTGCAGAGCCCATGCCGCTTTCTGCCCCGCTCCGTTCTCGTCCCTGTCAGCGAATATCAATAGCTCCCGGACCTCCTCGGGGGGCTCAAACCCCTTGAGGCCACTTGTCCCGAGTGCCGCCCAACAGGGAACCTGCCAGAGAACCCATGCGCTCAGTGCGTCCTCGATCCCTTCCGCGACCGCGAGGAGGCCGTCTTTCTGAGGAAATAGCCTGACTGCTGAGCCTGCCAGGTCCTCAACCTTCATGATTTTCTTTGGAGCCTCGACCGGGGCCTTGTGTCCGTCGTCAGTGACATAGGTTCGATGCAGGGCAACTGGCCTCCCCTGTGGGCTCCGCACGACGGCCAGCAAACACGGCCAGCGTCCAAGCAGAACAGGCTTTCCGGCATCATTGACTTCCCAATAGGCGAGGGCCGGGTGACACCTCAAGTCATCCGGCCAGGTGTTCAGGGTTATTCCTCTTCCGGCCAAGTATCGATGGGCCTGATCGCCGGGTTCGATAGGATGGGACTCTTCCCACATCTGAGAGGTCCTGTCTGCCTTTCGTTCCGTGTCTCGGGGGGATTCCTCCGGAGTCTGTGACGAGTCACGGGGTGATATCTCTCCCGGACCCCAAAGCCCAAGGCGTTTTAGCTCTGACAACACTGTTTCTTGGGAGCATCCGCCCCGGCACGTCACCAGGAGCTTTCCGTCTTTTTCGGTGACGGAAAGGGAGCGGCCATTGTGGCTCGGGCACCGGCAACGCCATTCGTGGCCCTCTTTCCGGCCTTCCAGGAACTCGGCCAATGCGGAGGCGGTCATTCGGCTTGGTCCTTCGTCTCGACCCTGCGTGATTCGAGCCAAGACTGAAGATCCTCAACGCGATACCGAATCGAACGCCCCACCCGAAGAAATGGCGGGCCAGTTCTGCTCCATCTCCATCTTGGAAGCGTCGAAGAGGCGACTCCCAAAAAATCGGCGGCTTTTTCGTTGCTGAGCAAAGTTTCCATTGAATCCTCCATCTTTGAATTTGTAGCTGGTTTATCCTTACGTTTTCAGCATACAATTCATTGATGGAGTTAGATAATCTGCCAAACTTTGGTATTTTTCGGGGCGTTTTGGGAGAGAAGCGGGAGTTACTTCAGGATGGGTGCAACGGCCCTTTCATAGAACCGTCGAAAGTCTCCGGAATCCTTGCAATCTTCAATAGCCGTCAGGACGAGACGGCACAGAGTGTAGGGTGGGGCCTCCTTGTCTTCGGAATGGGAGGAGGGCTGAATCGCACATTTCTGCGGGGTCTTGCCGGTGTACTTGATCCAGAGGGCCAGCACGTCCTCGATGATCTTCCGGCGGGGATACCGGGTGGGCTCCTTCGTCCCAAGGATCTCGTCGCAATCCTCGATCATCTCGTCAAGATGGTCCGTCAAGAGGGGGATGGAATTTGGGTAGTTCAGGCGGATCGGCCCCTCGTCGGAATCCCATGTGATCGTGAGGGAGTCTCTATAGTCGCGGGCATTTTGGAGAAGAGTCCGATATTTCCTTATTTTCTTTTTCGTTTCCTCGGGGGCGTTGATCCACCGCTGGCCCACACCGATCAGATCCAGAAATTCGAACCGTGCTGTTTCTGGAACCTCTATCCCCTGACTTTCGATCAGGTTCAGAATCTTGCCGATCATTTCATGGACCAATTCAGGATTTTTCAAATACCAAGACAATGACGGGAGGGAGTCAGGCATGCGTCAGCCTTCTTCCCCTGGGCTCGGGAATAGGATCCCCCTGGGACTTTGCCACGTCGAGCCATAGCGTCATGGCGTCCTGAACATTCTTCAATGCCTCTTCGCTCGTATTCCCGTGGGCCGCGCATTCCGGCAGTTCCGGAACCTCGGCCACAAACGCCTGGTCCGCATTGCTCCAGTAGAGAATGACTTCGTATTTGTGCATCGTTATTCCTCCGTCACAATTCCGGCAAGTTTGGCCAGATGGTTCAAGAGCCCGATCTTGAGGGGATGGTTTCCATGAACGGGAACAACAATCCGGATCCGACTCCCTTCTTTTCCGAAGATATGGTGACTTCCTTGAATCCTTAGGAGTTTCCAACCTTTTTTCTCGATCATCCTGATGAAATCTTTTCCGGAAATTGCCTTCATATGGCTATTTCCATGACCCGGGAATGTTTGTCCAGCTCGGGAGGGGTCACGTCCACGGAAAGGTAAAGTTCGACGGCCTCATATATGTTCTCAAGCAATTCTTCAAAGGTTTCTCCCTGGGTGGCGCATCCCGGCAACGAGGGGACCTCCGCCCAGAATCCTCCTTCTTCCGCTTGGTGGACAACGATCTTGATTTTCATGACTTCTCCTTTGGGGTTATTTCGCTATCGGCAGAACGTTTGATGTTTGTTCGAGCATTCGGTCAATCGCCTTGGTCATGGCCGCCCGGACAGGATCGACCGCCAACCGGGAATAGGTCGCCGTGGACCCCTGGGACTTGTGCCCGAGGGTCTTTCCGATCAGGAGAAGACTTTCCCCCTGGGTCGCCAGCCATGATCCGAGCGTGCGTCTCAGATCGTGAATCCGAAGATCCTCGATTCCTGCCCGGTCCAGAATGCGCTTCCATCCCGTCTTGGGCTCCTCAAGGTGTCCGCTCCGTCCTGTGCCGGGGAAGACGAAGAATCCGGATACCGTTTCCCGCCGGGCTTTCAGGATCTCAAGGGCGACCGGGTGAAGGGGCACGACCTGGGGTTCTCCCGCCTTCGTCTCGGGGATTCTCCATCGGCCAGATTCAAGGTCCAGATCCTTCCAGACCATTTCAAGGACATTCGTTCTTCGCGCTCCCGTCAGCAACGCCATTAGAACGAAGTCCCGGATCTCCGGGTTCGGTTCTGCGTTCACGGCCTCGAAGAATCGGGGGATCTCGTGGGGTTCGAGCCAACGGTCCCTCTTTTCCTCCCGGAACATCCGGATTCCCGCCGCCGGGTTGGGGAACATCCACGCATACTCCCGGATGCCCCACGAAAGAACCGTCCGGATCAGCGCAAGAGTCCGGTTGGCTTCGTAGAGGCCGGAACCGTTCTTGATCTTTCCGTGAAGACGCTTGATCTCTTCGCGGGTGATTTCGGCAGGGGGAGTCTTGATCAAGGTGGACATGTGCCTCTTGTAACGCCGTTCATCCTCGTCCCATGTCTTCTTTTCCCGATCCTTTGCTTCGGAAAGCCATGCGTCGAAGACTTCCCTAAAGGTGACGGCGGCCTTCTTCTTCCGTTTCTCGCTGGCCGGATTGATCCCCATGGTCGCCTGCGCGTTTAGTTCTTCCGCGCGTTCCCTGGCCGTTTCCGGCTTCGTTCCCGGGAAGGATCCGATCAGGACGGATTCCACTCTCCGGTCAATCCATTTGATCCACCGGAAGACTTTCGTCCCCGATGGGAGAATGTCGAGGTACAGACCGGGCTTTTCCGTATCCCGATAACGGGTTCTCTTCTTCGGGACCGGGATTTTTTCGATATTCGTCCTGGTGAAGGAAATGATCTTTTCCATTTTTTCCCCTCTCCTGTACAAGGCAGGATTTTAAAGTTCCATGTCTGGCCTTGTTTTTATGAACAATCCTGTACAAGGCCGGTACAAGGAACAGGATCAAAATGTGGCTATTTTCGTCTATTACCCACTGACTCAGTATCCCATATTCTTCTGTATTGTCAATGAATTTCTATCTCAATCCATCTCCCGGTACAAGGGAACCACTGACTCTTAATCAGCGGGTTGGGAGTTCGATCCTCCCTCGGCCCACCATCACTTAGCTCAAACGACTTTGAGCGTCCGTGACAGATTCGTGACAATTTCCTTCTTCTGGACATAAGGTGCGAGGTGCTCAGAAGACAAGTGCTCGTATCGCATCACCATCTCCATTGACTCCCATCCTCCGAGTTCCTTCAGAACATAGAGCGGTGTCCCGCTCTGGACATGCCATGAGGCCCAGCAGTGACGAAGATCATGCCATCTGAAGCCTTTGATGTTGGCTTTCTTGAGCGCCTTACGCCAGGCCAAGGTGTTGATCTGGTTAATTCGGTTCCCTTTGTAGGTAAAGACCCAACGTGAATGCTGTCCTTTTAGTTCCTTCAGGAGGGAAACCGCCTCATCGGGGATGGGAATCCCGATCGCTTTTCTACCTTTTGCCTCGTCTGCATGGATCCATAGGGCTTTGCGGGGCAGATCCACCTGAGACCATTCCAACCATAAAATGTTCCCCTGCCGGAGTCCTGTCAGAAGGGCAAACCGAGTAATCCGTTCTTGGTGCTCCGGAAGGTAAGAAAGAAGTTTTGAGACCTCATCCATTGTTAACCAACGAATCCTTTTTTTGCCTCTTGAACAGAATAGGTGGGAAAAAGATTGAGCATTGATTCCCTTTGATGGTAAGACTGATTATCCCGAATCAGAAACCCTCTTGAAGGAAGATCAATGCTCATTAAAACCCTACTCAATCGCATGGAGAAGTTCAAGTCCTTTGTGTTTGGCAAAACCTGGGTGAAGGAATCCTTCGGGAAAGCGACGGTGATTGTGGAGATCCTTCCCCGAAAGAACAGCCGGCCAGAATGTCCGATGTGTGGGCGGAAGAGGCCCACGTATGATACCCGGGAGGCGCGAGATTTTGAGTACATTCCGCTGTGGATCTATCGGGTCGTCTTTCGCTATGCGCCCCGGCGAGTGGATTGTCCCATCGACGGGGTGAAGGTCGAATGGATGCCATGGGCGGATGGGAAGGAGCAAATGACCTCGCGTTACAAGATCTTCTTGGCTCGCTGGGCCCGGCGGCTGTCCTGGAGAGAGGTGTCCCAGATCTTTGAAACCAGCTGGGGATGCGTGTTCCGGGCCGTCCAGTGGGTCGTGGAGTATGGCCTGGCGCATCGGTCCCTCGAGGGGGTCACCCAGATCGGAGTCGACGAGATTTCGGTGTTCAAGGGACATCGGTACCTCACGATGGTCTACCAGCTGGACGCCGGAGCCAGGCGTCTTCTCTGGTGTGGTCCCGAGCGCAAGATCAAGACGCTTCTCCGGTTTTTCCGGATGTTTGGAAAGGAACGCTCCGTCAGGCTCAAGTTTGTGTGTAGCGACATGTGGGGGCCGTATCTCAAGGTCATTGCCAAGAAGGCCCCCAATGCCTTAAACGTTCTGGACCGGTTCCACATAATGAAGAAGTTCGGGGAGGCCCTTGATCTGGTCCGGCGCCAGGAGGTGGCGGCCTTCAAGACCAAGGGCCAGGACAATCTCCTGGAACACGGCCGATGGGCCCTTTTGAAGCGTCCTGAGAACCTGACCGAGAAACAGACGGTCCGTCTCTCGGAGCTTTTGACGCTCAACCTCAAGAGCGTCCGGGCCTATCTCCTCCGGGAGGACTTCCAGCGGTTCTGGAGCTTCACCGAACCGGCCGTAGCGGCCTGGTTCCTGGATACTTGGTGCACGCGCACTATGCGCTCCCGACTGGACCCGATGAAGAAGGTGGCGAAAATGCTACGCCGCCACAAGCCACTGATCATGAACTAAGTCGGATAGGGACAGCGCATCACTGCGCCATCCCCTCCTCGGAACCCGGCGTACATGTTTCCATGTACCGGGCTCGGGCCGTCACGAAGCCCTGGATTCCTCCAGAGCCGGCTGTTTCCCACGAACACTCTGTTTTCCGAGGGTTCCGCCGAAGCGAGTCTCGAGCTCTCTTCGGATCTTCGCTGTGGACTTGCGCCCGGCGAAGTAGGAATCCCAATCGGAATGAAACGGGTTGGCGTGTCCTTTGATCTTGACATGCCGCCGGATAGGGGTCGAAGCGGTTTTGTAGAGGCAGTGCTTCAGCGTCCCACCCGAGGAGAACGTCCAGTCTTGGCCACCTATGCGGTGAAAGTAGCGTTTCTTCACCCATCGGGCGCCTTTGTTCGGATGTCGTCGCTTGGCCCATCTCCAGAGAATGCGAAAGAGGATATGATCGACCCATTGGTAGGTTGCCTTGGCGCAGATGAGCCGATGGAAATTGGCCCATCCCCGCAGAATGGGATTGAGGGTCTCAATGAGCCATTCCTGCGTTTTCGCTCGTCCCTTTTTCACAATGTCCCGGACCTTGTCCAGTAGCGCCTGAACATTTTTCCACGCCGGCGTGATCAGAAGTTTCTTTCCGTACTTCCGGACGTCCTGCCCGAGAAAGTCGAATCCCTCCGAGATATGCACGACGCGGGTCTTCTCTTCCGAGAGTTCCAGACCCCGTTCCCGCAGAAAGAGTTTGATGGCGTGGCGGACTTCTCGCTCCAGAATCTCTTTCGAGGCTCCAGTCACGACAAAGTCGTCGGCGTAGATCACCGTGTGCACCCGGAAGGACTTGGGGAACCGGGACTCGAGGAACGGCCCCAGACCCGACAGCGCAATATTGGCCGCAGTCGGTGAAACAATACCCCCTTGAGGAGTCCCTGCCAGGGTCGGATAGAGGGAACGACCGTCGATAAACCCTGACTTCAGCCACTTCCCCAGCATCTTCCGGTCCATGAAGACGTTCCGGAGAAGCCAGTCGTGGTCGATGTTGTCGAAGCAGCCGACAATGTCCCCTTCCAAGGTCCACTGTGGGTCATATGAATGCGACAGCAGAATGAAGCATTGCTCAATCGCATCGGCCACGGAGCGATACGGGCGGAACCCGTAGGAATGGGGATACGCCTCCTCCTCCGCGACGGGCAGCAGGGCAAGAAGATAAAGCGCCTGCATCGCTCTGTCGAGCATCGTCGGGATTCCGAGGGGTCGGAGCTTGCCGTTTTTCTTGGGAATGTAAATGCGGCGAAGCGGCAGGGCATGGTACGTCCTGCGTTTCTTCAGCTTCTTCAGGGCCTTCATCTTCTGTTTTGCGGTAGACCACTTGACCCGGTCCACCCCGGGCGTTCTGGCGCCCTTGTTCGTGGTGACACGCCGCACCGCCAGCGCTCTGGCGGCCAGCGAGCGGGTCAGGATGTTCTGCAAGGCTCGCGCCTTTCCGAACTTCCGTTCCCGGACTGCCTTCGCGATTCGTCTCTGGAGCTTTTGAACCCGCATCTCGAACTCGTCCCAAGGGATCCGGGACCAGTCCGAAAAGGGAAGGTTCGAGGGAGCACACGATTGTTGAGATCGTCCCATTTGCCTTTTCCTCGTTTAAAAGTTCGCCAGAACGTTTCGCGATGAACGACTATCGGGAAGTGGGCGTCCTTTCGGACCAGGCCATGACAGTCCTAACGAAGGGCTGCGGACCCTATCCCCGCCATTACAGCGGAGCCTTCGCTTTCTCCCGATTCCTTTACCCCCTCGCGCATGGGCTTTCCTTGCGGATCACTTTCCCTGTGACAACGCGCTGCCCGCGTTCGGGACGCGATGGGGCTTACCGTGTTTCGTCTCAATGACACGAAGAAGGAGGGTGCCTCTTTTAGACCGGCATTTTATTCGTCCCTGTACTCCCAATTTCACAGAGAGCATCCTGACTGCATGCCTTTTGGCCCGGCCTTATCCAGCATCTTAAGCCGGTTAGGGATGACGATCCGTCAACAGAGGTTCACCGGGGTTCACCCTTTTCTTCAGCCTAGTCCCCGCTCCGCCTGATGCTGGCAGATCCTCTTCCGGTCTCACGATGCGAAGAGTCCTCGTCGAAAGGGTACATTGTCCTGAAAGCTTCCGACCTGGCCGTTACCAGCCACGCCGGTTTCAGTAGGCTACCCGTCAGGGAAAACGGGGTTCACTCAGCGGAAGATTCTGCTCTGCTCTGAACAATCATCGATACGACTTTCACGTCGCACTGAAATGGTCCCTCCC
>DAIEST010000245.1 GCA_027346125.1 Leptospirillum sp.
TCCGGAGTTGATGAGATCGTCCTGAAAATGGTTCAGAAAAATTCGGGTATTGATATGCTGGTCCGACCTGTTGATCATCTGGCCGAGTTCCACCACCGGCTTCCTTCCGTGCTTCTGCTGGAAGTCGGCCATCCAGGAAGAGCCGAGTGCCTTGCGGATCAATGTCTCGGCGGTCAGCCTGGCATCCGTGTCCGTCCATCGGCTCGTCACGCCGCCTTCGGTATCGAGACTGACCCGTTTGACGCTGTAGGATGAACACCCTCCCAGAAAAAAAGCCAGGACTAAAGCAGTGGACATAACTGAAAGAAAAGACGACTTGCGTTGCATGGACAACATGCCCCCTCCGTTTGAAAACAGTCCGGACTTCTTCATGGTTTCTTGAGCCAAAGATTCTTCATGGTTTCGATCACCCGGTCCGCATTGGGTACGGAAACCCTGCGATGCAATCCGTTCAGGGTCTGATAGACCGTCTGATCATAGTGATCTTTCGAAAGAGACACCAGCACATAAACGTTGTAGTAATACTGGATCGGTGCCCCCGGCTCCATCTGGACCCAGGCTTTCTCCCACCAGAATCGCTCCGGTTCCGCTCCGGTAATGACACCTTTGGCTTCCTGAAGGGTACCGGATTCGATCGCCCTTTCCAGATCACCGGAATAGCCTCCGGCGCTCCCTGCAGAATCGGATGTTCTGGCCTGGACATAAAGAGTATGGACGGTATCCTTCACCCCTCCGGCAATAACGGCCAGGGCATTGGCATACGAATCGGTCCTTCCCCCTTCGAGACTGAGCGAGCGATTGGACACGCCCACAAAGTATCGACGATCCGGATGGGACTTCCCGTACTCTCCGATACGATCGATCCAGACAGGGCGGCTCCCCCCGGAATGCTCCACGACATGTTCCTCCCCGTACCGATTGGGGGGGGAGGAAAGGGAACTGCAGCCGACCGGGAGACCTGCAAAAAAGATCACTCCCAGCACAAACGTCGCCCCCTGCCAAAGAATTTCCCGAAAACTCAGGCTTCTTTCCATCGCGCGCCTTTCCTCCATAAACGCAGTTCGTACCCGGAACACACATGATACGATTACACCGTCACTGCGACAACATGGAATTCCATGGTAGTCTAAAGTAACCTTTCTTTTAAAATCCATCGTTTTCTCGACAAACTTCCTGCATTAAGCCAAAACGTTCCGGAATTCCATCCGGATTGGAGCAAACGCGGAAAGAAAAGATGAACGAAAGAGTGAAAGTGCCCGGACACACCTCTCGCGAAAACCGCCCCCGCAGACGAGTCAGCCCGTACCCGTTCCTGCTGGTCATACTCGTTCTTTTCTGCATCCTCTTCTTTGTCGCCTATCCGGTCGAACGGATTTTCATGAGAGGACAGCTTAATGCCTCTTCCCGGAATGCTCCCTTTCCGGTTTCCGGAACGGTCGGATACCTGAAGGCCGATAACGGTTACGTCATCTTCGCCTCCCCCAGCTTAAAAACGCTTGTCCTGTGGAAAAAACGGATCGGGGATCCGATCCGTCAGAGGGAGGCCCGCTCCTTTCTGGACGATGGACGGGTCGTCATTTTGCCAAAAAATACGCTGGCCATGTCCGTTGCCCCTCTCAAGGGAGGCGTTCAGATTCTTTCCGGCTTCATGTTCGGAAAGACCCTTTATGTCTGGAGAAAGCACGTCCGCTTCATGACGTTGAAAAAATAAGAAGATTCCGGAAACGACAGTCTGAGGTGGGTGGGTAGGTGGGTTCTTGTCTCGTCCTCCGGAGCCCCAGGAAGCAGCGGACCGAATCGTCCATTCCGTCCGCACCGGATGTTCTGCGACACATTGGCACCCGGGCGGGTTTTGCACCCACAGCGGGAAGAGATGTCCGAATGCCTGACGCTCCCGTTGGGAACACCTCTTAATGATGGCAGGTCTGACTCGTATATGCCGGAACGGCGGGGAGGCCAACACCTGGCACCGGACGAAGGCCCCGATCCGGAAAAGAGGCCAGTAGTCCCGGTTCCGACCCGCATCGGATTTCGCGCTTTTCCGTTGCCGGATCCTCCGGAAACCGGAGGGGACGATCCGCCATTTCTTCCATTCCGGGTTAAGAATGACCTGAAGCTTTCAGCCCTTCCGGATGTGACTTCCCTGCTGGCCGCAGACCCGCCTTCCGGGGATGTACAAGGGTGTCTGAGGAAGGCGGGATTGCCCGGGAGCCATCTTACGGACAGGTCAGGGACAGTGGAGCGACGTGCGGACAAATCTCAATTGATTCGAATCTTGCCATGACTGGTTTTGGGATCGTACCGGAATTCGTGTCCCGTGAGACGGGAAAAAACCATGATTTTCCGTAACCATGAGAAAAGGGTCCGATGCCCGAGTTCCTTGTAAAGTTCATGAGCCTCGACGCTTTCGATCAGGGACAGGATCAAGTCCCATTGAGCAACGTTGGGTCGCAACAGCGTCATCAGTTGTTCTTCAAGACGCTTGATCTCATGCCTGCGATTACTCGTTTCCATGGTCTTCCTCCTTCCAGGAGACATATACGCTTCATTGTCTCCGACATTCTGGAAGGCCTGTATGAATTCCACATCAAGACGGGGT
>DAIEST010000272.1 GCA_027346125.1 Leptospirillum sp.
TATCCCTCCTCGAAACTGTTCCGGCAATTCGTGTTTCGTCCTCCCGTGTTTCATATGGTGTGCAGGGTGTTTTCCCCATTGGGGATGGTTGGGGGCCCTCTTAGTCTTCAGACGAAGCTGAAGCCAGCTCTTTCGCGGGCAATCTGGTCCATGACTGTTTGAAGGGAGTATCTCCGGACAGGGTCGTCTTCAAGGCGACGAGATACATGTGCTTGGGTGAACCTAATTCACTCCCATCGGTGGGCGCCGTTTTCTTGAATGGGATGGATCCGAATTTTAAAATACACAATCTTGGGGGATTTCGAGATGAGCCAGGGGGACAGTCTGATTCTTCAGGTTGGAACCAATCAAATGGAACTCGTAGACTTCCGGATGTTCCAGCAGGAAGAAGGCGGTCTTGTTCGGGAAGGGATTTATGGGGTGAATGTGTCGAAGGTAATCGAGATCATTCGGATGCCTTTGAGCCTGACGCCGGTTCCTGATGCAAACCCATATCAGGCTGGAATCATTAATCTGCGGGGTCAGGTGATTCCAGTCATCAGTCTTGCAAAATGGATGAAAATCAAGGAGCCGGAGTCGATTGATCCGAAGCACAAGCAGATTATCGTTATGGAATTTAGTTCTGTCAGGCTGGGATTCATTGTCCACAAGGCTTCTCAGATTCGGAGGATTTCCTGGAAGGATATTGTGCCAATTACAATGGCGACCTCCGGCAGGCATACAGGTAGCAAGGTAACTGGTACGGTAAAGCTTTCCGATTCCGAAGTGCTCCTGATTCTGGACTTTGAATCGATTGTGGAGGAAATGGGTATCTTTGGAAAACAGGAAGAGAGTCTTGAGCGGATGCCCAGCCAGAAGAGTCTTGAAACCCGGTATATTCTGGCCGCAGATGACAGTCCCGTTGCTCTTGGTATGGTGATCAAGGCTCTCCAGAAAAATGGATTTTCTGTCCTTGATGCCAAGAATGGTCAGGATGCGCTTGAAAAGCTTCGACGGGAACGGGACCTTGATCCCGAACGGAATATCCTGAACCGGGTGGCCCTTTTGATCACTGATGTCGAGATGCCGGTTATGGATGGCTACACATTAACAAAGGAAATCAAGGCAGATCCCACGATGAAATTATTGCCGGTCCTCATGCACTCTTCAATGTCCGGCAAGGAAAATGTCCGGAAAGGGTTTGAAGCTGGAGCTGATGACTATCTGGTCAAGTTTGAGCCAGATGCATTTGTGGAAAATGTGATCAAGGTGCTGAGCAAGAACAATGCTTCGGTTTCTGATAGCCACCAGCCGTCATTATTGCCGTCGAAGAACGGGTAATTCTGTATGGGCAGGGAATCTCTGGAAGCGCAGGATCTGATTGAGTCCGTCACGGAGTCTCTTGACGAGCGGGAACACAAGCGGGACGAATGGAATATCCGCGTAGCCCTGACGACATCTGTTCTGGCTGTTTTTGCCGCCTTGTCCAACCTGGAGTCGGAGCAAAAAACGTCTGAGGCGATCCTTCTCAAGAATTCCGCCATTTTTTTTCAGGCCAAATCGTCCGATCAGTGGGCGTTTTATCAAGCCAAGAAAATCAAGCTTCATATGTCTGAAAACCAGTTGGGTATCGAACGAATCCTTCATGCTCCAACTGGAGAACAGGAGAAGCTTCAGGGACTCATCCAGAAATACAAGAAACAGGTTGACGGAATCCGGGCTGAGGCAAAAAAGTTTGAAAAGAAACGGGACGATCTCAATCAACTTTCTGAAAAGGCTCTGAAACATCATCACGGTTTTGCGCTCAGTGTGGTCTGCTTCCAGATCAGCATTGTGTTATCCTCAATGGCGGTGATGCTTCGTCGATCCATGTTGTGGTATATCAGCATCGGATTGGGAGCTCTGGGTCTTTTTGTTTTCGTAGACGGGTTTTTCCTTTTTGTTTTCTGATCAGATGCGCGTGTCTGTTTTTTTATGGATTGGTGGTGGAGTGAGTCATATTTTTCTTGCAAGGTGCTGTCGATCTCTTCTGCGAATATCGTTTGCACTGCTTTTTGTGACGGTATCCTGTACAAAAGGACAGGATACCTCCGTCCAGAAAACACACCCTTCTCCTGTTACATCGAATTCCTCGCCGCCGGTTATGGAGCAGAAGGCCAAGGGGGGATTTGTTCCTTACGCAAACAGACCCCCGTTCGGGCAGCCGGTCGAAACACACTAAGTTCCTTGTCATTGTTGTACAAATTGCCGACAATCCGGGTTTTTTATTGATTTTCATTGAAGGAGCGTGTTACAAAGAAATGATTACCGAAGGGGATCTGCGGGCTCGTCTGGAAACCGAACTCGCCCATATTCTCAATCCTATGGGGCTTCTGCTGCATGAACTCGTTCTTCCCGGCAGAAAAGGTGGGGTTCTGAGGGTTTTCGTTGACCACCCCGAAAGAGTTAGTCTTGATCAGCTGGAAACGGTGAGTCGGCGTATCAGCGATCTCCTGGATGTGTTGGATCCGTTTTCTGGAAATTATCGGCTTGAAGTCAGTTCTCCCGGCCTTGATCGTGTCCTCCGTGTTCCCGATGAACTTCTGCTTCATGCAGGGAAACATGTCAAAGTCAAAACGAAAGAATCAGTCCGGAATCAGAAGATCTTTCGCGGGAGAATCGATGGCGTGGTTGATGGAGTCCTTGTGCTCTCCACCCAGGCCGGTAAAAAAACGGTTCAGGAAACGCTTCCACTTGATGTTATTGGAGAGGTTCGTGCCGAGTTTTGGCTGGATCCGGATCCGGGTCGCTCTTAAAAATTTGCGCTCAGCTTAGGAGGGGATCCCGGAGGGGATTCTGAAAGGGTGATGGTGAATCAAGAACTTTTGAGTGTTATCGATCAATTGCATCGGGAGAAGGGTATCTCCCAGGAAACCCTGATTGTGGCTCTTGAGTCAGCGCTCCTTGCCGCTGCCAGAAAGCGCTACGGAGGGGGTGAGAATTTTCAGGTGGAGATCAACCCCAGAACAGGCGAAGTTCAGGTTCTTCAGGTTCGAAGGATTGTGGACCATGTGGAAATTCCTTCGGAGGAGATTTCCCTGGATGAAGCCCTGGCATCTGATCCGAGTGCAGAGATTGGTGATGAGATTGGATCCTTTCTGGAAATAGAAGACTTCGGGCGCATTGCGGCTCAGGCGGCCAAGCAGGTTATGTTCCAGAAGGTTCGGGAAGCAGAGTGGGACGTTGTGACCAAGGAGTTTGGTGGCCGGCAGGGGGATATCGTCAATGGGGTCGTCATTGGTCATGAGCGAAAGAACTACATTGTGGATCTTGGAAAGACGGAGGCGATTCTTCCCCTGAGGGAGCAGATGCCCCGTGAAAGCTTCCGTCGCGGCGACCGTATCAAGGCTCTTTTGCTTGACATGAGGACGACCAGCCGAGGGCCTCAGCTGGTTCTTTCCCGAACGCATCCTGATTTTGTCTCGAGACTTTTTGAAAAGGAAGTTCCGGAAGTATCCGAGGGGGTGCTGGAAATCCGGAATGTTGTGCGAGAGCCTGGAGAGAGAGCTAAGATCGCGGTCTATTCGCGTGATCCCAATGTGGATCCTGTTGGCTCCTGTGTTGGGGTCAAGGGTGTCCGTGTCCAGGCGGTTGTCCGGGAACTCCATGGGGAAAAGGTCGATATCATCGAGTGGAGTCCTGATGCGCCAACATTCATTGCCCGTGCATTAAGCCCAGCCAAGGCCGTAAGGGTTGCAATTCGGGATATGGGCTCGGAAAAGGTTGCAACAGTTGTTGTCCAGGATTCACAGCTTTCCCTGGCGATTGGTCGGAGAGGGCATAATGTGCGTCTTGCTGCAAAGCTGACTGGATGGAAGATCGATATTTTCAGTGAAACACAGATGCAGTCGGAGTCAGGCGGTGACGAACGAGCTGGGCGGGTGGCTTCTCTGGCGGAAACGTTGGGAGAGGAATCTTCCGAGCCAGTTCTTCTGAAAATCGAGGATCTTCCCGGAGTAGGTGGAAATATGGCGGAGATTCTGAAGGAGGCCGGATTTGATTCTGTCGAAACGATTGCTCATGCATCGGTAGATGCGATTTCTGCGTTGCCAAAGTTTGGACCCAAGACTGCAGCCAAATTGGTTCAGACCGCCCAGGATTTTCTTGGGATAACAGGTTTATCTGACGCCCCAGCCAACATGGATTCTTCCGTGTCCGGTGAACCCTGATGTATTGCTTTGAAACGGGGAGTTTTTCCGCTTGATTAAAGTCTATGAACTGGC
>DAIEST010000276.1 GCA_027346125.1 Leptospirillum sp.
GGATTGCTCCCCTTTCACGTCGGACTTGCATGTGTTAGGCACGCCGCCAGCGTTCGTTCTGAGCCAGGATCAAACTCTCCAGATTTGCTCTTTTGCCCTCCCCTTGCGGGAAGAGCGTGTTTCTGCGGGCCCGTCGATCGTTGCTGCTCCTATTTAGTTGTCAATGATCCGCTTCCTAGTCTGCCCGAATCCGTTTCCGGCTCCGAACAACCTTGCCAGTCTATCCGTCCGGCAGGGCTTTGTCAATCCCCCGCCGCTTCCTCCCTTCCGGGTCTCCGCGTCGGGCTTTTACTTATAGGCTTTCTCCCCCAGTCTGTCAAGACTATTTTTCAAGTTGTCCTATCCAGTCGCCGAAGATCTTTCTGGAAGCATCCTCCAGCACTGGAGCATATTTTTGGCCGGCTTCCCTTAAAGCCCTCACACTTATTCCTTTTACTCCGCCAAGTTCGGACGTATGCCCCACGTACCAGCGCTCAAGATCATGTGCGGAAACCTCGCAATGAAACTGAAGACCAAGAACACGATTGCCATATGAGAAAGCTTGGTGCGGATAGATGTCGGAAGAAGCCAGCAACGTGCCCCCTGCCGGAAGATCAAAGGTATCTCCGTGCCAGTGCAATACCCGAATAGCCTCTTTCTCGAGAATGTCCAGAGGAGAAAGCCTCCCTTCCTCTGTCAGGGAAAGGGTGGACCATCCGATTTCCTTTCTCCCTCCCGGATAGACCCGGGCACCCAGGACATGGGCCAGGATCTGTGCCCCCAGGCACACCCCAAAAAAAGCTCCTCCCCGTCCGAGATGTTTTTCGATCAAATGCATTTCTTCAGTCAGGAAGGGATATTCGGCCGCCTCGTAAACCCCGATCGGGCCCCCAAGAACCACCATAAGATCATGGGAAAAATCCTCTTCGGAACGGTCTGCCAGGAAAGGAGCCTCAAGGAAGGAAAGGTCGTACCCGTTACCGGCGAGGGCCCCAGCAAGGGTCCCCAATCCCTCGAAGGCCACATGTTGGACGACAAGAGCAGATTTCACCGTATCCTCCTAGGGCTGCAGGGTGAGGCGTCCCCTTTTCACCATCATGAAAACCGATGGCAGGACAAGAAGTGTCATTATTGTCGAACTGAAAATACCGCCAACAACGACCGCTGCCAATGGTCGTTGCACATTCGCCCCCGTTCCGGTCGAGACCAGGAGCGGAAGGATACCCAGGGTTCCCACCAGAGCGGTCATGATCACAGGTCGTACACGACGCGACGCCGCACGGATGATCGCCTCCTCCGGAGAGAATCCCTGCCGTTCGGCCTCCTGTGCAAAGGACAGGAGAAGAACGCCGTTCTGGACAGCCACTCCAAACAATGCAATAAAGCCGATGGAAGCAGGCACACTTAAAAATTCCCCGAACCCCCTGAGCGCCAGAATCCCGCCAATCATCGAGAAAGGAATATTCAGAAGGATCAGGAGCGAATAACTGACGGAACGGAAGTTCCAGAAGAGAAGGACGAAAACCAGAAGGACAGTAAAAGGAACAAGAACCTTAAGCCTGGCCATGGTGATCTCCGTGTTCTGGAATTCGCCCCCATATTCAAGCCGAACCCCCATTGGAGGCGGCAGAAGGTCCCTGACCTTCTTTCGGATTTCCGAAACAACATGACTTGTCGCCCTGTCACGGATATTGAACTGAACCATCATCAGACGACTTCCATCCTCATGAAAAATCCTCGATGGGCCGATCACCCGCCGGATACTGGCCAACTGCCCCAAAGGAACAGTCACCCCTTTTGGTGTTGTGATCAGAAGAGCCCGGATACGACTCACCGAAGAACGGTCTTCCTTGCGAAAACGGATATGCAGGTTGTAGCGCCGAACCCCTTTGATGACCTCTGAAGTGACTCCATCCGGACCGATCCCCATCCGGACGATTCGGTTGACATCCGAAACGTTCAGTCCGTAATTCGAGATCGCCTCGCGATCGACCTGAATATTGATGTATGGCTGCCCCGTAATCCGTTGAACCGTAACCGAATAGACCCCTTTCACATTCTTGAGAAGCCCCGACAGCTTTTCCGAGTATCCGGCAAGATCTTCCATGCGATCCCCGAAAACCTTGATCGCCACCATCGCCTTCACCCCGGACACCATCTCGTCGATCCGTTCCTGAATCGGCTGGGAAAGATTGAATGACACAGACGGAAGGGTTTTCTCCAGACTTCGCTCAATCTCCGAAACAAGCTTTTCTTTCGTGAGATGAGGAGGCCATTGGGAATGAGGCCGAAGCTTGACATATATCTCGGTATGTGAGGGCACGTCCGTATCAGTTCCTGACTGTGCTCTCCCGATCCGTGACAGGGTCATCTCGACTTCCGGAAACGACAACAGAATCCGATTGATGACCCTGCTTGCCGAAGTCGTCTGTTTCAAAGAGGCTGATGGCCACAGATCCGCAAGAACGAGGATGGATCCTTCATCAAGAACCGGAATGAATTCACTTCCGGTACGGACCAGCACAAATGCCGCCAGAAGGATGAAAAGGAACCCTATACCGACGATATGGGTACGAAAAGGGAGAAGACGGGTCAGCAGCCTGGAATATCCTCCCTGGATGAAATGGAATAGACGCTCCCCGACCTTCCCCGAGAATCCCTGGGCTCCTCCCCGACTATAACTCATGAGGACCGGAACAAATGTCAACGCCAGAAACAACGAGGCCGCCAGTGCCAGAAGAATGGAAATCGCCATGGGAGAGAACATTTTTCCCGGAATTCCCGGCAGAAACAGAATCGGAAGAAAAACCACGGAAATAATGGAAATCGAAAACAGAATGGGACGAACAACCTCTTCAACCGCCCGGACAATATCATCAAAGCCCAGCACATCTCCCTGTTCCCACTGATGTCGCTCGAGATTCTCCACCATGACAATGGATGCATCCACCATCATCCCAATCCCGATGACAATCCCGCCCAGCGACATGAGATCGGCAGCCATGTGATACCAGTTCATGATCAGGAATGTGATGAGGATGGAGATGGGCAGCGTGACCGCCACGACAAAGGACGCCCAGATTCGGCCCAGAAAAAGGATCAGGACCAGGATGACAAGAAGGCTCCCCTCGAGCAGCGCATGAACAACAGTCCTGACAGCATTCAGAATGAGCGGGGCAGAAGAATAATACGAACGGATCCTGATACCCGGAGGAAGGAGATGGTTGTTGATTTCGTGAACTTTCCGGTCGATCCGCTGCAGGATTTTCAGCGCGTTTTCCCCACGAAGCATGATGACGGTTCCCTTGACGACTTCCCGGTCGCCAAGGAGGGCGTTCCCCCTTCGAACCTCATGCAAAACCCGGACAGTTCCAATATCCCTGATCAGAACGGGAACTCCGTTCCGGACGGCAACAACAATCGATCCGATGTCCGCCCGGGACCGGATCCGGCCAATCCCCCGTACGATATAGGACTCCCCGCCGACATCAATATACCCGCCACCGACATTTTCGTTATTCCGCGATAATGCCTGAACGACCTGGTCCAGGGAGAGATGAAAACCCATGAGCCGGTAGGGATCCACATTGACGAAATACGCCTTGACATATCCTCCGTAAGACAGGACAGAGGCTACTCCGTGGATGGTTCTCAGGGCTCTCTTCACAACCCAGTCCTGATAGGTTCGAAGAGTGAGCAGATCCGTCGTCGGACCCTCAAGTGTATATCGAAAAATACTTCCAGTGGGGGTCGATACGGCACCGAGAACGGAATACACGCCTTTCGGCAACGATGTCCGGGACTCTGCCAGACGTTCCATCACTTGTGAACGCGCCCGATAAACGTCCACGCTGTCACGGAACACCACAGTGACAGCTGATAAACCAAAGAGGGTCTTGGAGCGGATCAGGACCACACCGGGAAGACCATTCAGAACCATTTCGATGGAATTGGTTATCTGCTTTTCGACCTCGACAGGTGCCATTCCCGGAGCCTCGGTCAAGACCGTCACCGATACGGGAGAAACATCCGGCAGCGCGTCGACAGACAAGGATCGGAGGGACAACCCCCCCGCAGCGGCAAGGATGGAAACCAGAATAATGATCAGAAAACGATTTTCGAGAATCCTGTAAAAAAAGGACTTATTCATCGTCACTGGCGGAGCCGTTCTTCATCTTCTCAAACTGGGCCTTGATCCAGAAACCATTGTGGTCCACGATCCGGACTCCTGGAGACAAATGGTCTGATACCGGAACCTTTCCTCCTTCGGAGCGACCGGCCTGGACCGGAACCATCTGGAACAACCCGGGTTTTCTCTGGATAAAAAGAACTGTCCTGTTGTTCTCCAGAAAAACGGATTCACGGGGAACCCAGAGATGTTGCCCCCGATAGGGCACAAGCAGGTCCACAGAAACGAACATTCCAGGCCGGAGCACCAGATTCTGGTTCGCAAAGATCCCACGGACCAGAACGGTTCTTGTTCTTGGATCCGCAGTGGGACTGATATAGATCACGTGACCGGAAAGACGCATGCGCGATTCAGGAACAAGGATCTTCATCCTGTCACCCAGGTTCACCCCCGGAATATCCTGCTGGTAGAGTCGCCCGTTCACACGAACCCAATCCATGTTCCCGATCGTGAACAGGCGGGCGCCCGAATAAACCGTCTGCCCGGAGATCGCATTTTTTTTCAGTACATACCCGTTGATATCAGACCGGATTGCCAGGTATCTCCGAATACGCTGGGTCTTTCGAAGAGTGTCGATCTCCCCTTCCAGAACACCCAGATTGCGAAGTTTCATCACCGCAGCTTCGGTAATTTTTTCTGAAAAACCCTGGTTCGCAGGATCCTTTCCGCTGATCTCGGCCAGTTTTACCGCTTGCAGATACTCTTGCTGCGCCTCGATGTAGTCCGGGCTGAAGACCGTCACAAGAACCTGGTATTTGGTGACATGATCTCCCGTATCGGCATAGACTTTCCCAATCCGGCCAAAGATCTGGGTACTGACCCCCAGCGACCGCACAGTGACATAACTCACCCGATCGGCGATAAGCGCCACAACCCCGGAAATCCGGATGCGTCGGGCGCCATGACGGGGAGAATAGGGATGGGAGGTAATACCCAACGAACGAACCGTGTCCGGAGAAAGGGAAATCAGATCATCCGAGACATGCAAAGGGGCTGCCTGCGCCAAATGCGGCAAGGCAACCACTCCTGCCGCAAGAAAGAGCACCTTTCTTACAAAAAGGGAAAAAGTCTGTCTCAAGTTGAATGCCTCTGAATAAAAGAATGTCCATTTGCGAGCAGGAAAAACAGACTTACGTCCCGGGAGGGGTTGAGTTTACCCGGCAATAGAAGCGTTTTCCCACTTTCAGAATGTCTCCAGCCGGAGAAACAAGCAAAAAAGGATCCAGAACCGTCTGACCATTCCAGTCCACCGCCCCTTGCCGGATCAATTGCTTGGCCAGAGTTTCACTTTTGGCAGCACCAATACTCACCATGACAGACGACAACCTGATCGGCCCCTGGGAAACGGAGTACTCCGGGATTTCCTCCGGCACTTCCCTTCGGGAAAAGACCCTTTCAAATGACGCTTCCGCCTTTTCCGATTCTGCTACCCCATGAAACTGCGAAACGATCGCCTTCGCCAGCAGAACCTTGGCTTCTTTCGGATGCATATTGGCAAGGAATGAGGGATCGAGATCCGTCAGAAGAGTTGCATAAGAAGCCGTCAGCCTGTCCGGAATCGACATCAACCGGCCAAACATCTCATTCGCACCATCCTCCAGCGCGACCGCATTCCCGAGACTCTTGCTCATTTTCTTTTCTCCATCCACTCCCACAAGCAGAGGCAGCGTCAGGACAACCTGCGGCTCCATCTGATGCTGACGCATCAGATCCCGTCCCACAAGAAGATTGAAAAGCTGGTCCGATCCTCCCAGCTCCACATCACTGCGCAAAGAGACAGAGTCATACCCCTGGATCAGCGGATAAAGCAACTCGTGCAAGTGAATGGGAAGCCGCTCCGACATCCTTTTCTGAAAGTCGTCCCGCTCAAGGAATCGGGCAACTGTCTGAAGAGCTGCAAGACGAATGAGCCCCGAGACTCCCAGAGGGTTCATCCAGGAACTATTGAATACGACATCGGTACGATCGGGAAGAAGGATACGGAACACCTGATCCGCATATGTCCTGGCATTTTCAGCGATCTGCTGGGAAGTCAGAGGCTTGCGGATTTCCGACCGTCCTGTCGGATCGCCGATCAGGGCAGTAAAGTCTCCGATGACAAACTGTACGATATGTCCCATTTCCTGAAACTGGCGAAGCTTCTTTAAAAGAACGCAGTGGCCGAGGTGCAGATCAGGGGAAGTGGGATCGAAACCTGCCTTGACCTTGAGCGGAACCTGGGACTTGAATGATTTTTCGAGTTTTCTCCCAAACTCTTCCTGCACATGGAGATCCACAACCCCACGCAACAGGATCGGAAGAGCCTGTTCGGGAGAAGCAACAGCGGTCGGACTTATCAAAGCATCAACCCCTTGACCATAATGTAATGCCCCGGGTGGGCGTAATGACACTCAATTCCCCCGCGCCAAAGGGAAAAACACATCATATACCCCCCTATACTATTACAACACGCATGAATAGACAATCATCGAAACTTGAGGACGTAGAACAGCTGACGGATCCAGTCATCCGTCAGAAACGGAAGACGGGTCGGATCCAAGATCCTCTGAATGGGTCCCATCGTCATCAGATAGGGCTCCCTGATACGCCATCCGTTTTTAGGCAGTTCATCCGAATAAACAAGGATCGGATCCGGCGGCGTCAATTCACGAAGCACCGCCGATCGAGGGATTCCCCTCAAAAGAAGGGGCTCCAGATTCATCAAGGGGCTTCCCCCTTTCTTTTCCTCACCTGATCGACGGACTGTGACCTGATAACGGATCTCTTTCTCCCCGACTGATCGCCCCTGAAACAGAACGGACGGAATCCCGTTCCTGGACGGAGTCAGAAACTGCAAGGGCCATACATCCGGAATCAGTGATTCCGGAACCCGCCACTCCCAACGGTCGATTCCCAATGGGACTTCATTCTCACCGGAAAGGTCCAGAAGAAAATCGAATCGTTCCCCTTTTCCCTGAGACTCAATAAAAACCCCTTTTCTACGGCCTTCCATCCGGACCGTAAAAGGAGAACCGCCCCATTCCCGGACGGATTTCTTCAGGTTTTTATGCACAACCTTCAACACTTCGCGATAGAGGAGGGGTTCGTTGGGATAGCTTGTCCATCCGTTCAGTAGCGCAACGAGGGAACGGACGGAGAAAACACTGTTACGGGAGTCAGCGAAAAGACCCAGAAATGGCTTCATCGCCTCGAGAAACGAAAGCCATTCCTCCAGGGGGGGCGGCTGGGAGGCCAAAAGACTCCGAAGGCCCCGCTCATGACGGCGAAACCGATATCTGTGCCACCAGGAAAAGAGTTTCGTTGTAAAATCGGGCGGGAACTGGAAACGGGACATCTCCTGTTTCATTCCACTGAACAGTTCAGGAATGAGCGATTCCTGAATCGCTGGAAATCCGGGCATCCACCGAACCCGCTCCAGTTCAGAGAAACCTGATCTCAGCTCCGGAACCCCCAAAAGCTGCCATCTCTCTCCCAGAAAAACCATCGATGGGGATAATGAGTGGTAGAAGCGGGGGTCTTCCAGCGGAAAACCCGCAGCATCCAGAAAATAGTTCAGGGGAAGCCCCGGAAGTCCCCCCAAAAGAGATGGACACATCACCGGCTCTTCTTCGTGAAGAATCACCGGTTCGTACCCCCGTTTCTCCGCAAGGAGTGCAGCCATCAAGGGCAGCACTCCACGTCCCGCAATCAATAGTTTTGGCACATCAAACCCCGACGATCAAAAGACTTCAGATGCCGGAAAAAAATAAGCGATCTCGAAACGGGCCGTTTCAGGAGAATCGCTCCCATGGATGGCGTTCTCTTCGATCGAAGCTCCATACAGCTTTCTGAGAGAATCGGGTTCCGCCTTCCCGGGATCGGTCGCACCCATCAGCGCCCGATGATCAGCAATCGCATTTTCCTTTTCCAGAACGAGCGTCATCACAGGTCCGGAAATCATGAACTGCGTCAAGCTTGCAAAAAAGGGACGTTCCCGATGCACATGATAGAATCCTTCCGCTTCCCTCAGGGAAAGATGTCTGATTTTCCCTGCGCAAATCCGGAATCCTTCACGTTCATAACGGGCCAGAATCGCTCCCATATGTTTTTTCCGAAAAGCATCCGGCTTAATGATGGCCAATGTTCGTTCTAACATAAAAATCAGACTCCTTAGTTGAATTGTTTCGATCCCCTTGCGAGATCTTTCGAAACCCGACAGCCGGGTCTACGTCACACCAGCGTCCAGTGATCGCCTGTCAAACAGGGACATGTGCTGGCGATGGATAAAGTACCACCCCATCATGGTCGTAAAAATAAAGGGCACCAACTGATAAATCACCGACAAGGCGATCGCCTGTTCGTCCTGAACACCAAAGAGTCTCATCGAATAAAGCGTTGCAAACTGAATGACCCCGATCCCGCCCGGGGAGGATGGAAGAAGCAAGGCCAGATTGGTGAACAGAAGGAATGCGACCGACATCGGGACAGGATGCATGTCCAGGTCAAAGATCTTGAGGTAGAAATAGCAACCGAGCAGCCCCATGGACCAGACAATTGTACTGATACCAAAGAGCGCCGCCAGATGCCGCGGGGACGCCAGCGAAGAAAGACCATGCAGAATCTTTTCGGCCATTCCGGCAATCTTTCCGCGAAATCCTCCATCTTCCGGAGAACACACCCGCAAAAGAAGACTGACCAGTTGCTTCCGGAAGCGGACAAGCGCCAACAGGGAAAAAAACATCAGAACAATGACTCCCCCCAGAATCATCCCTTTTCCCGCATACCTGTCCGTTCCATGGAGCAGGAAAAACAGGAACAGGATCGTTGTCAGGAGGATCACATCGAAGAACCGTTCCAGAAAAATGGTCGAAAAGAGCACGGCCAGGCTGATTTTTTCCAGCCGGTTCGTATAAAGAAGCCGAACCATCTCCCCCCCCCTGAACGGGAGAAGGTTATTTCCCATATACCCGACCAGAATCGAGCTATAAAGATGGCCGATCGAAACCTTTCTGGAAACAGAAAGCGTCGTACGCCAGAACAATGCCCGAAACAGGAAGGAAGCGTTCATGAGGAGCAGAACCGGCAGGAGCCAGCCGTAATGTCCCTTCCACAATGCATGGAACAATAACGGGAATCTGACATTCCGGAAGGAATACCAGAGCGCCAGCAAACTGATCAGAACGCCACCCGTCAGATGGAGATGCCTCCGGTCAAGCGCCATGACGAGCCAGACGGGTCCGGAACTCCTGGATGGTTTTCAGAATCCCTTCCCGGACCGGAATACGGGGCTCCCATGCCAGGAGATTTCTGGCCTTTGAGATATCCGGCTTTCGACGGGCGGGATCGTCCGACGGGAGGGGCAGGAATCGAATTTCAAGATCGACTTCCAGAAGTTCCAGAATCATCCTGGCCAGTTCAAGGACTGTATACTCTTCCGGATTTCCAAGGTTGACCGGACTTTCAAAGACGGGAACGTCCATCGCCCTGACAAGCCCCTCCACCATATCCGAGACAAAACAGAAAGAACGTGTCTGACTTCCGTCCCCATATACAGTCAGGGGTTTTCCAAGGAGTGCCTGGTGACAGAAATTGCTCACCACCCTTCCATCGTTGAAGAGCATCCTTGGACCATAAGTATTGAAAATCCGGACAATCCGGGAATCGACCCCATGAACGCGGGCATAATCCATTGCCAGCGTCTCTCCCCCCCGCTTTCCCTCATCATAACAGGAGCGCAATCCGATAGGATTGACATTTCCGAAGTATTCCTCAGTCTGGGGGTGGACAAGAGGGTTCCCATACACCTCCGAGGTGGAGGCAATAACCACGCGAGCCCCTGTCCTTCTGGCATTCTCCAGAACCTGCGAGGTACCCCAGACCGCTGTCCGGAATGTTTCGAGCGGGGTCGCCTGATAATGGACCGGAGAAGCCGGACATGCCAGGTGGAATATTCCGCTGTATCTTCCCCCGAACGGTTCCGACACGTCCTGTTCGATCAGAAGCCGGATCCCTCCGGACAGGTAGTCCCTGCTTCCCGTCTGAAAACTGTCGAGAACATCCACATTGTGTCCGGACGATAGCAGGCGTTCCACCAGATGGGATCCGATGAATCCCGCTCCACCTGTCACCAGATAAGACTTTTTCTCTGTTTCAGGAATGATGACACCTCACTTCCAACGGACTACCCGGGAACAGTCCCGCAGAATCCATTTTTATCTGCATCGCAAAGGAAAGAACGCCCCGATCGACCGCTCTTCTGAACGCATCCCCATAGGTCGGGTCAATCCGGTCTGCCGGCGCCACATATCGGACGTCCGCCCGCTGTACAACATAGAAGATCACTGCCATGTCTCCGGCCCGGATACAGTTGCCCAGTTCCTCCAGATGCCGGACAGCTCTTGAAGAGACTGCATCGGGAAACAGGCCCGCGTCTCCGTCCCGATAGGTCACGCTCTTGACTTCGAGAAAGATCCGCCGTCCAGCGCGCTCCAGGAGAAAGTCCACACGGCTCCCTTCTCCGTATGGCACCTCCCGACCCAGCACAGTGGCCCCGGAAAGCTCGGGATGAAGCGCACCCTGCAGGATTTCGGCCGTCAGCGCATTGGCCAGGATCGGGTTGATTCCGACCCTCACTCCCGGAAGCGGTTCGGACTGCTCGACCCGGAAGCGGTATTTTGGACCGTTTTTCTCGCGCTGGGGAACATGGGACAGGTAAACCGGGGTCCCGGGTTCTTCCAGACACGAAAGGAGCCTGCCAGGATTGGGGGAATGCGCCCAGACTTCCTCCCCCTCCGGCAACCGGACCAGAACGGAATAGCGTTTTTCCCGCCTCACGAACTCGGCCGGGATCAGGGGGTGACTGTATAGCACCCGCGTCCAATTCCATGCCAGGAAAAACCATACCGATTGACCTCATGCGGCTCATACTGGTTTCGCCCATCAAGAACCAGGTTCCCGTCCATCAGGGAACGAATCCGGCTCCAGTCGGGATTCCGGAAGATGCGCCACTCGGTCAGCAACACCAAGGCAGAAGACCTCTCCAGGACAGAATAGGCGTTTTCCCCAAACAGCACCCTGTTGCCGTAGATCTCCCGAAGACCTGGCATTGCGGCAGGATCGTAAAGGGAAACATGCGCCCCCTTTGCAAGCAGCTCATCGATCACAGACAGGGAAGGAGCTTCCCGTATATCGTCCGTTTCCGGCTTGAAGGCCCCGCCCCAGATGGCAATCCTCTTTCCCGAAAGGTCTCCGAGAAGCGAGAGCAGTTTTCGGACGGGCCATTCCTTCTGATCCTGATTGATCCGTTCGACCTCCTCAAGCAATGCCATCTCGATGCCCAGTCGCGTTCCGGTATGGATCAGGGCTTTGACATCCTTGGGGAAACAGGAGCCCCCGTACCCGACCCCTGCATAAAGAAACGGCATCCCGATCCGGCGGTCCGATCCCATTCCGGAGCGAATACTCATCACATCCGCTCCGACCTCGTCACAAAGCTGGGCGATCTTGTTCATGAACGAAACCTTCATCGCCAGAAATGCATTGGACGCGTATTTGGTCATTTCCGACGAGCGGACATCCATGAAATAAACGGGGTGCCCGTTTCGGACAAAAGGGGCATAAAGCTCCCGCATCAGCTCCTGGGCCTTCGGGTTGGAAACGCCGACAATGACACGGTCCGGACGAAGAAAGTCGTCCACGGCAGCGCCTTCTTTCAGAAACTCGGGATTCGAGACAACATCGAATCCGATTTCCCCCGGGTTGGCGCGCCGGGAAAGCTCTTTCCTGATCGAATCGGAAACGAGATCACATGTCCCCACCGGAACAGTGGACTTCACGACAATCACCCGGTAGGAATCCATATTCCGTGCCACTGATCCCGCCACAGACAAAACGGCGTCAAGGTCGGCAGACCCATCCTCCCCCTTGGGGGTCCCAACGGCAATGAAGCAGAACAGGGCATTTTTCACAGCATGAGCCAGGTCTGTCGAGAACGTAAGCCGACCGCCAGCAAGATTGCTTTTCAGAAGTTCTTCCAGTCCCGGCTCATAGAGGGGAGAGGCTCCCTTGTTCAACCGGTCGACCTTGGAAGCATCGATATCCACACCGATGACCTCGTGCCCCATTTCGGAAAAGCAGGTGGCGGTCACAAGTCCGACATAACCCGTTCCAATCACTGCAATCTTCAAAAACTCCCCCCAGCCCCGGAAGCGGGACCAAACACTGAGATGGCTTGAATTCGTGACATTCCTGTGGGATAGTAGCAAGGATCAATTACCGACTCAAGTTATTCCCACCAGAGCACTCCTGACAGAACCAGAAGGCAGCAGTGTTTCCAGGTCTCTGGCCCCGGGCGGTTCGTTCCCAAAACCTTTTCCTGCAGGCGATATGAATTCCAAAAGCACAACATGGGACATCGTTATCGTAGGCGCTGGAATCATCGGTTGCTCCATTGCATGGTTCCTGCGGAATACGCCCTATAAGGTCCTTCTCCTGGAACGTGCCGAACCGGGCGGTCTTGCCACAAACGCCGCAGCCGGCATTCTGGGACCACTGAATGAAACCGAAGGACCTGGTCCTCTCCTGGATCTGATGCAGGAAAGCCTGGCCCTGTATCCGGATTTCGTCAGGGAAATCCAGGCCGCTTCCGGGCTTTCGGCCGATTACGTTCCCAGCGGCATCATTTCCGTTGCCACGACCGAGTCGGAAGAAGACCAGCTTGAAAAACGATGGATCTGGCAATCGGGGCAAGGAAAAGACCTCAAGTTTCTGACAGGAAACTCCCTGCGCTCCGCTTTTCCCGAACTGGCCAATACAGTCCGTGCGGCCATACATTACCCTCATGAAGCACATGTCTTTGCACCGCGGTTGCTGAGAGGACTGCTGAGCGCGCTGGCCCGTCAGGGAATTTCGCTCAGACCGGGAACCTCCGTCCGGAGGATCCGCCCCGGCTCCGGAGACATCCTTGTTGCCGAAACATCCGCAGGGGACAGGATCCAGGGGAGAAAATTCGTCCTGACACCAGGCGCATACCTGAACGAGATGGACATTCCGCCACCCATCCCGCCGGTCATCCCGGCAAACGGACAAATCCTGTCCGTACGGGCTCCCGACTTTCCGATCAGAACGGTCGTGTTCTACCCCCCGAAAGGATACTTCGTCCCGAAGCTCGACGGCACGGTTGTCATCGGTGCAACCGAAGAACTCGTGGGATACCAGACAAGGGTCACTCCGGGAGGGCTCATCGAATTTCTGGAGCCCTTGCGTCGTGTCTGCCCCAGGCTTCTCGACTCTCCGCTCCAGCTGACATGGTCCGGACTCCGTCCAAAGACTCCCGATGGCCTTCCCGTGCTCGGAGTGCACCCCGAACACCCCAATCTTCTCTTCGCAACGGGCCACTACCGGAACGGGATTCTGCTGGCACCCGTAACCGGCAGGAAAATTTCCGGACTGATCACCGGACAGATCGATGCCCGCACTCTTTCAGCCTTCCGCCCAGAACGTTTTTCCTGATCGAATTTCTCTCACCGGATCGAACCCTCCCCTCTCCCTCTACACGACAGAAAAGAACACAAGCAGAAGTCCTCCGGCAGAAAGTCCCAGCAAAGCCAGTACTGCTGGCAAGCCCTCTCTCAACTTCCAGAAACTGACGAGATAAAGCGCCTTGACCACATTGTTGGACGATGCCGCCACCATCACACTCAGGACAATGACATGCACCGGCAATGTCGTTCCGACACGGGCGACGCTTAAGATAAAAGGAACGATATCCGTCACTCCTACCAGTCCGGCCAAGGCATAGAGGCCGGACGGACCGAAGGAACCGTTGACCCAATGGGTCAAAAACGAGATGACAATATAGGAAAAAGCAAAGAAGAAAGCGGAATTGAGTTCAAGGGGATTGGCGGAAAACTTGTGTTCGTCGTTTGCTCCCACCGTTCTTCCTCCTCGCGGGTACAGCAGAACCGCAACAAGAAGTCCCGACAGGAGAAGGATCAGCAAAGCCAGGAAAAAATGCCTGGCGAACAACGGATTCAGGAAGACCAGAACAAGCCCGATTCTCAGATACATCAAAGAGTTTGTCAGAATAATGGCAGAATTGATTTCCTTTCTTGCCCCCTCTTCCTCCCTGCCTCTTTTGGCCAGAAGAATCGTTGCAGCCGTCGAAGAATAAAAGCCTCCGAGAACAGCTTCCAGAAAAAAGCTCCCGCGCGCGGACAGAAACTGCTGGGCCAAATAGCTCCCGTACGAAAGGGAGGAAACGACAACCACCGCTTCCCAGACCTGATAGGGGGTGACCGGAATAAAAGGGATCAATGCATGCTTCGGAAGAAGAGGGAAAATGATTCCGGTCAGAATCAAAAACTTGCCTGCCGTCAGAAGTTCAGAAATCGGAACAGTCTGGGCCAGATGATGAAGTCTCTCGCGCGCGCCCAGAAACAGGACAGCGGAAACAGTCAGGGAAATCGGGACCCAGTGAGGCTCCCTCAGCGTAATCGGACCCAGGAGATAAACGAGGAGAGAATTCACGGAAAGAAGGAGGGAGGGGGGTTCCGTCGGCCCCGGATGCTCAACCGCAAACCGATAGTAGACAAACAGCCATGCACCGAGCACCAGAAGACCGGCACTGAACACACTCAGGTACACCGGTTCCAGGACCGAGAACCCTGCCCCTGCCAATGCCAGTATCGGAAAGGTCCTGACTCCGCCGGGCCCCTGGACGTGTTCCTGAAGCGCAATCTCTTCAACCGCAAGCCCGAGAAAAAATGAGAGTCCCAGCAGCAGGAGAAGATTGGGTAGAGTGACACTGGCTGAAGCCCCTGCCATCAAGTCCATGGCAAGAATTTCTGCAAGACCTTCATGAGCTTACTTCCTCCCCGGCAACAGTGATCCGGAACCAATTGTAGCGAACGAAGCAGAATACTCCTAGCAAATTTCTCCTCGAAGCGGCCTGGAACAAAAAAGGCCCCTCTTTCACCAGACTTTCTTCATGAAAGAGGGGCCTGCATCTTTATGTTAAAACGATCTTTCTAAAGAAACCTACTTCAGACTGGACATATAGTCCGCCAGGGCATCCAGATCCTTCCTGCGAAGGTAATTGAACGCCGGCATCATGGACTTGGGCTGTACCGCCCGGGGATTGGCATGGTGAACCAGATGCCACCCCTTGATCG
>DAIEST010000005.1 GCA_027346125.1 Leptospirillum sp.
ATGACGATGCCGACACTGACGCCCCAGACCGTCCCCTGCCCCACCTATTCCCAGCTTTCGATCACTCATGATGCGAATTACCAGATCGACTGGTGCTTCATGAAGGGGAACCCCCGCCCATGCTTCACGCCCACCATGCTGGAAGACCTCCAGAACTATGCCAATCATCTCTCTCACCAGGCGGACCGGGACGTCAGATACATGGTCCAGGCCTCAAAGGTCCCGGGAATCTTCAATTACGGAGGGGATCTGAACCTCTTTCGCAATCTCATTTCCCTTCGCGATCGAAGCGCTCTTCTCTCCTATGCGAGATCCTGCATCAACGCCATCTACGGAGGCGTTGCCCACTTCAACAGGGAAATCACTTCCATCGCCCTTGTCCAGGGAGACGCTCTTGGCGGAGGGTTCGAATGCGCCATGGCCTGCGATGTGCTGATTGCAGAAAAACAGGCCCGGATGGGGCTGCCTGAAATTCTTTTCAATCTCTTCCCCGGAATGGGCGCCTACAGTTTCCTTTCCCGCAAGATCGGGCCTGCCAAGGCAGAACGGCTTATTCTGAGCGGATCCATCCTCACGGCGGAAGAACTTCACGAAATGGGTGTCGTGGACGTACTGGCAGAGGAAGGACAGGGAGAACGGGCCGTCTATGAGTACATCCGCAAAGAGAACAAGTTCCGGAACGGGTTTCATGCCATCAGGGAAGTCAAGAAACTCTGCAACCCGGTCTCGTACGAGGAGCTTCTCCAGATCACGGAAATCTGGGTGGATGCCGCGCTGAAACTCGAAGACCGGGATCTTCGCATGATGGATCGGCTGGTTTCCCGTCAATCGGCAAAGCCTGCGGCCTAGGACAAACGGAGAATCCGACCGATTTTTCCGGAAATCCCGACGCATGCGGTTTTTGTCCCCCCTCCCTGAACGGTGAGGAGGGACAGAAACCGCATGCAAAGAACCCTTCCAGGGGATTTCCACAAGATCATCAGGGGACGAAGGAGACTGAAAATGGCTCAGGATGGGACAAACGCCACAATGGAGCAGAAGATGGACCTGACGAGACTTCCGAAATTGCCGAGAGAGTATTTCGACCGGTCAGGAATCATGACAACGCTTTTTCTCGTTTATGCGTTCTGCACATATGCGTTGCCGGTGGCCGCGATCTACTGGATCGTCGGATACAGCCCGTTCAGCGTTTCGGAGAAAACCCTGCTGACAGTCGCTCTTGCCTTCGTCGCCCAGCAGGGGCTGCACCTGTTCGGCTGGATCGGGCACGAAGGACTCCATTTCAATCTCGTCCGGAACCGTCGGCTGAGCGCTTTTCTGGGCCTCTCCTTTTCTTCGATGATCTTCAGTCACATGGGATTCGGTTTTGCCTTGTCGCACTGGAACCATCACCGGTTTGCCAATCGGCCGGAAGATCCCGACAGGCAGATCTTCGAACAGTTCCACACGGCACTGGAGAGACTTCTGTTTGCGCGTCTGGTTGCGGACTGGCACTATCTCGTCAACGGAGTTCTTGCCGCATTCGGGAAACTCAAGATCGATACGAAGGGATTCCCCCTGTCACAGAAGGAACAACAGGCAATGGCATGGCTGAATATCCTCCTGGCTACCGCCTGGGCTGGCGTGTATGCCTGGATGATCTCGATAAACCCGGTCGCCGGACTTGCCGCGATCGCCTTGCCGCACCTGCTCGTCGTTCTCCTGACTGGACTGAGGCCTTATCTCGAACATGCGGGAACGGAGCCGGAATTGTTCCGGACCTCCAGAACACGGATCTCTCCATTGCTCTCGACCGTCTACTTTTTCAACAATTACCATCTGGAGCACCATCTGTACCCGAAGGTTCCCTGCTACAATCTTCCCAGGGTCCACCGGTACCTGAAATCGAAGGGCTACTTTGAAATGGCAAACTCCTTCATCGAGAAAGGTTCCCTGGCAAACCTCAAGTACTCCACCGCCCGGTTTCAGTATGCCTCTTCCCCTTCAGAAACACTCCGGACGCTCGATACGACAATCACAGACTTCGCAGGCGCGGCCAATACTTCCCCGCTTCAAGTGTCTGAAAGGGTGTAGCCGGAGCACCGAGCCACAAAAAACTGTCATCGTTTCCGGAAATCCCGTTCGAACCGGAATCGCATCCGATCCTGAGACGGTTCGGAGCGAGTCCGGTTCTTTTTTCACACCGCCCCGCTCCGGACAAGCACCCATGATTGAAGAAACAGCCGGACATTCCCCTGCCGACGATTGACGATCTCTTCCCCCCGCACCGGTTCGATTCTTCCTTATAAAATCCTCTTGAAGTATCAGGAAATGACAAGCAAAATGGCTTCAACAAGAAGAAGTCCCGACTTGAAAGTAAAGAATCTGTTCTTTTGACGAAGCGCAAAGCAAGGACAATCCGGTATGGATAAGTCAAACAAAAACAGGAGTCCGTTCTATCCGGGACAGCCTGTTCCAGTAGAGCTTTTCACAGGCCGCGAGGGAATCATCGAACGCATCTTGCTTCGGGGAGCGGGACAAGTCTCACACGGAAAACCCATGGCGTTCTTCATTCAAGGTGAATACGGCATCGGGAAAAGCTCCCTCGCCAGCTTCCTCCAGAATATCGTGGAAAAAAAATACGCTTTGCATAGCATCTATGTTTCACTGAGTGGAGTCCATGATCTCCAAGGCGTTCCAATGCCGTTCTCCAGGCGACGGTCAGGTCAGGGGCTTTCGACCCCCGCATTTCGGACAAGATAGGAGCGTGGCTATCAAAGTATATCGGGAAGCAGGAATTGTTCGGAGTCAAGATTGATCTGGAGGCGTTGAGAAACGACTCCCCTTCGATCACTTCTTTCCAGGGAATCCTGGATTTTCTCCGAGAAACACTCGACCGAACAAGAGATCTGGGAATCAAGGGACTCTTCCTGACATTTGACGAGATCAACGGAATCGCGTCCCAGCCTGAATTTGCAAGCTTTCTCAAAGGCCTGGTGGATCAGAACGCCCTTTCACGATCGCCCTTGCCCCTTCTTCTTATGCTTTGCGGGACCGAAGATCGTCGGGTCGAACTCATCAAAAACTCGGAACCCCTTGGAAGGATTTTCGACGTCATAACGATCAACCCCATGACATCCTCCGAGATGGAAGACTTCTTCCAGAAGGCGTTCGGGATGAGCCAGATGACGGTCGAAAAAAACGCCCTTTCGACCCTCACACATTTTTCGGCGGGTTTTCCCAAGATCATGCAATTGGTCGGCGACATGGCTTACTGGATCGACAACGACCAGATCATCGACGAAAAAGATGCCTCATTGGCCATCATCGATGCAGCCGAAGACTTTGGAAAAAAATACGTCAATGCCCAAGCATACAAGGCCCTCAAAAGCGAGGATTACAGAAACATTCTGAAAAAGATCGGGAAACAAGGTCCCAATCAGATGAGTTTCCAGAAATCGGAGATCGAAAGCCTCCTGACGGAACAAGAAAAGAAGAAATTCCACAACTTTTTGCAGAAGATGAAAAAGCTGAACGTCCTGCGACCGGGAGACAACCGTGGCGAATATGTTTTCAACCTTCGCATGGTGAGACTGTATATCTGGCTGCAAACAATCAGGGCATAGGGCATCATCCGGTACGACAAGAGACCGGAGAAACACATCTGTCCGGTCCCTTCATTCTCACACAAACTCCGGACAGGTCGCCCCCGATCCCGGCGACAGGACATCCGGGCCGAACCGGTTCTTCCCTGGCCCCTCAAGCCCTGTGCTCGTGAACCCTGTGCAACGTGACCTGATTCCCTTCGGGATCCTTCACCACCGCCATCCGGCAGACCGGCGTGGAAAAAGGCTCAGTCCTGAAGAGATACCCTTTGGTCTTGAGAGCGTTCACCACCCGATCCAGATCGTCGACCTCGAACGCGATGCAGCCACCTGCACTTGAACTGGGCTCCACTCCGTCCAGCATGGTGCTCAGGGCGAATGTCCCGCCCGGAAGATCGTACTCGACCCATGCGTTCTCGAAATCCATGGTCGGAACCAGTCCAAGGTCTTCCTCATAAAACTGGCGGGCACGCGTCATGTTGTGAACAGGATAGACCGTAAAAGCGACAGCCTTGATCATCGAACCTCCCCGGAAGCCCTTTCCGAATCGGGCTCCCTCTATCTCTCCGGCAAAACGGGAAGGATCCCCGGACACGCACAGGATCCTTCTCCCATCGACTTTCTGGAACCGTCAGAGCGTTTTCATATCGATCACAAACCGGTAGCGCACATCGCTGCGAAGCGTCCGCTCGTAAGCTTCCCCGATCTTTTCTACCGGGATCACCTCGACGTCGGAGGTGATTCCCCTGGCCGCGCAATAATCGAGCATTTCCTGGGTCTCCCGGATTCCGCCGATGACCGAACCGGCCAGCCTGCGCCGCTTCCCGATCAGGGAGAAGGGATGGATCTCCATCGGCTTCTCCGGAACGCCCAGTATCACCATCAGTCCGTCACGGCGCAGAAGCCCCAGATAGGCGTTGAAGTCGTGGGGAGCGGAAACCGTATCCAGGATAAAATCCAGCCGGTTCGCCAACGCGGCGAAGTTCCCCGGATCTCTCGTCGCCACGAAATCGTGCGCACCCAGACGCTTGGCATCCTGAGCCTTCGATTCGGAGGTGCTGAACACCGTGACATGGGCTCCCATCGATGAAGCAAGCTTCACCGCCATGTGTCCCAGTCCCCCGAGACCGACCACCCCGACCCGGTCTCCCGGCTTGACCCCGAAATGCCGGAGCGGAGAATAGGTCGTGATTCCGGCACACAGGAGCGGCGCCACATGGGACAACGGGAGGTCGGGAGAAACCCGGAGACAGTACTCTTCTTTCACTACGATCCGGGAGGAGTAGCCGCCGAAGGTTGGAGTCCTGCCATCCTTTTCCACGGCGTTGTAAGTCCAGACGGGAGTGGAGTCGCAGTACTGCTCGACGCCTTCCCGGCAACTTTCGCAGACTCCGCAGGAATCCACGAAGCACCCCACTCCGGCCAAATCCCCGACCCTGAATTTCGTGACGGCTTTGCCCACCTGGCTGACCTGGTCGACGATTTCGTGTCCAGGGACCATCGGATAGGTCGAGCCTCCCCATTCGTTCCGGGCCT
>DAIEST010000011.1 GCA_027346125.1 Leptospirillum sp.
AGGATTCGCCCGTCTGGATCGCCGTTCGGGACGACGCTTCTCCGGAACGCCTCCGGGCTCTTGAAAAGAGAGGTGCCCGCATCATCGGGGTTCCTCCCGATCCCCAGGGAACAGGAGTCAGTCTCGGTTCTCTCTTGAACCGGCTCTCGCACGAAAACATCCTGACAATCCTGGTCGAAGGAGGTGCCCAGGTCACCGGGGCCTTTCTCAGGAAGCGTCTTGCCGATCGCATCCGTCTCGTTCTGGCACCGTTGATCATCGGAGGACAGGATGCAGTGGGGTGGGTCGGCGGCGACTCCCCCCTGACGCTCCGGGAGGCATGGAGGTTTCCCGTACCCATTCAAACCCGACGGCTGGGCGAGGACCTCCTGGTTTCGATCGACTTCTGGAACGAGCGGAGCTTTTCCGGGACAGCCTAGGGGAGAATGCCGGGGCATACGGGCCCGAAGAAGCGGGCTGTGCCGCCTTGTCCGTTTTCCGGACATCATTGCATTATGAGGAGATCAGGGATGTTTACGGGCATTGTTCAGGAAACGGGTCGCGTTCGCGATGCGGTGAGGTCAGGCCAGGGAATGCGTCTTGTCGTGGACGGAGTCTCTTTTGCCGGCGACCTCACGCCGGGCGAGTCCGTTTCGGTCAACGGAGCCTGCATGACTGTGACCGACAGGGGGGCGGACTGGTTTTCGGTGGATGTATCCGCAGAAAGCCTGTCCGTGACCCGGATGGGGAGCTTCGTTTCCGGAGAGCGATTGAACCTCGAGCGGGCCATTTCGCTTTCCGAACGGCTGGGAGGCCATCTTGTCCTGGGGCATGTGGACGGACTGGGACGGATCGATTCCTGCTGGAAGGAAACCGATACAGTCTTTCTCAGGGTCTGGATCCCGTATGATCATCGGGCCTACGTGATCCCGAAAGGATCGATCACGGTCGACGGCATCAGCCTGACCGTCAACCGGATCCACGATACGAAAGACCCGGAAGCGTGCCTGATCGAACTCGCCATCATCCCCCATACGATGGCGGTGACGAATCTTTCGGATCGTGCGGTCGGGGATCGGGTCCACCTGGAATACGATGTGATCGGAAAATATATTCTCCGGGCTCGTGAAACCGGAATGCCGGACGTTTTTTCCGTCTGAGGATGCCGATGGAGATGGATTGGGAGAAAGAGATTCGCCGGTGTGCCACGTGCGGAAAGATCCTCGAAGGGGAGGAGTATGCCCGGACGAGTTTCTGTTCCCGGCGGTGCCGGGAGATCGACCTGATGAAATGGCTCAATGAAGAATATCGGATCCGGGAGGATGTCTCCGACGGGATTCCGGAAGGAGGGTGGGATGAGGAAGACGATTGAAGGGGAGGGAAGGTGAGCGGACAGCAGACGGGAACCCTGTACGGGATCGGCGTGGGTCCGGGCAACCCGGACCTGCTGACATTGCGTGCCGCCCGGATCCTTTCGTCCGTTCCGACGCTGGCGATTCCGAAGTCCGTTTCGGACGGAGGTTCCCTTGCTCTTTCGGTTGTGGAAGGGGTGCTGTCCGAACGCTCCTCCCCGGTGGATCGGGTAGAACTCGTTTTCCCGATGACCAAGGATCAGTCGATCCTGTCGGAGTCGCGGGCCAACAACGCCAGGATTCTGGAGAAAGCCCTGTCGGCCGGAGATGTGGCGTTCATCAGCCTGGGGGATATTTTCTTCTACTCCACCTTCGGGAATCTGCTGGAAGGATTGAGGACCCGCCTCCCGGATCTGAAGGTCGAGGTGATTCCCGGGATTACATCCGTATCCGCCGCGACCGCCCTGATCGGAACCCCGCTGGTTCAGGGCTCCGAAGGACTGGCCGTGGTTCCGGCCACTTACGAGCCGGAGTCGCTTGAAACGATCCTCGATCTTCATGAAACAGTCGTTCTGATGAAGATCCACCGGGTCTTTCCCCGACTGCTCGAGATGCTGTCCAGGCGGGGCCTCCTGGACCGGACGGTATATCTTGCGGAAATAGGGACCAGTCGCCAGGAAATCGTATGGGATATCCGGAAACTGGAAGGAAGGACGCTCCCCTATATGTCCCTTCTGGTCGTGAGAAGAAATGGTCTCGGAGGGCTGGCGTGAGTTCCTTCGACCGGACTGCAAGCCGGGAAGACCGGAAGCTGGCGTTAAGCTATGCCCAGGGCACTTTCCTTCGATTCTCCGCCATGTGGTCGCTGGCCGGTTTCACGGGAGCATTCGGGACGGTGATCTTTTCGTTCTCCCGGGGAAACATGGACCTGTCGCCCCTGTTCCGGGAATCGACGGTCGGAATCGGGGCGGCACTGCTGGGTCTGGGGCATTCGCGCTATCAGTACTACCTTTTGACACACTGGCCGGCACATTATGCCGAGCTTGCCCGGCAGGCACAGAAGGGCTGGACTCTGATATCCGGGAAGAGCGGCTTCAAGCCCCGCGCCATTTCGCATCCTGGGCGGGGCAAGGTCGTTCTGGCATATATCGGCGGAATCCTGTTGCTTTTCGCGCTGATCCTTTTTCTCCATCGGGGACTGCCTGTGATGGGAACGATCTTTTTTGCGGAAGGCGGATTCTTTTTTGCGCGCGTCCTGTTCTGGAAGCGGGCATTCGATCTCTGGAAGGCGGATGGAACCTATGACAGCGAAAACTGAAATCCGGGCGTTTGTGATTCGTCCGGGAACGGTCTATTTTGTGGGAGCCGGACCTGGCGCTCCCGATCTTCTGACGGTTCGCGCGTCCCGGATTCTGGAGCGGGCCGGACGCGTGATCTATGCAGGTTCCCTGGTTCCTCTCGAAGCGATGTCTTCGATGGCTCCGGGAGCCCGGTGGCTGGACTCGGCAGGCATGACCCGCGAAGAGATCGTGGAAGCCCTGGCGGAGGGGACGCACCGGGGAGAAGTGGTCGTCCGTCTGGCCTCCGGCGATCCCGCCATCTATGGAGCCATGGCTGAAATGACGACGGAACTCGACCGGCAGAGCATTCCCTGGGAGGTTGTTCCGGGTGTCAGCTCGGTGTTTGCCTGTGCTGCGGCGCTGGGCCGGGATCTCACTCTTCCGGAGGTCAGCCAGACGATCATCCTGACGCGGACGGGGGGGAGAACCCCGATGCCTCCGGGAGAAGAACTGGAATCGCTGGCCCGGCACGGGGCGACGCTGGTGATTTTCCTGTCCATCGACCGCATCGACGAACTGGTGGACCGTCTTACATCGGTGTTGCCGGAGGAGACCCCCGCGGCGGTCGTGGCCCGGGCCTCGTGGCCGGACGAAGTCCTGGTCCGGGGGGACCTGTCAACGATCTCGGTCATGGTAAAGGCGGCCAGGATCCATCGCCAGGCTCTCATGATCGTCGGACGGGTGCTCGACCCCAGGCTCCGGGAACTGGCGCGCAGCCGGCTTTATGCGGCAGATTTCGGTCATGGCTTCAGGGATCCGTCCACGCCTCCGGGGAACGGGGGGTAGCGGGCGCTGTCCGGCGGCCATTTCTGTACTGCCAGACTCTGGCGGAGTTCCCTGCAAGGCTCCTCCGACGAATGCTGCGAGTGATCGTGTCATGGGACCGAGTACTTCTGAAAGCCAAGAGAGACGGAATTGATGAGGAGATAATATACGGAGCAGGATGGAGCGGACTGTCCGGATCCCGGTCAGGCTATCCCGGACAGTCCAGAATCCGTCAGTCGTTCCCCGTATGGAGCGTCCGTTCGGCTGCTTTCAGATCCTTCTGGAATTGGCCTGCCGCTTCCCCCAGCGACCTGGCATAGACTTCGACCGCCGTCTTGAGCGCTTTTTCCCGCTTCGCATAGGCACTGGAGATGGTTTTTGCGTATCCGGCAACCGATTTCTTGATGAGCTGGGTCGCATTCTGTTTCATGCTGCCCGCCCCTGCCGTCAGGCTATCCCGGATCCGGTTGATCTTGATGGTCACCTTGGTGCTTGCGGCAGTCGCTTCCTGGACATACTCCTTGTCTGCCTTGTGCTTGGCCTCAAGATAGAACTTGCGTGCCTTGGCTGCGGCCATATGATATTTGGCCAGCGCCCGGGATACCACCGAATCGTAACGGTTCGATTTCTGGATCAGTGTTTCCGAAGGGTCTCCCGCAGCCCAGGCCGTCTGGGAAAGGATCAGATTTCCGGAGGCTGGAAACATGCGGCCCTGCCCGAGGGATCCGAATGCGATGATTGCCAGAATGAAGAGCCATTTTGCGGAACGGGAAGCCATATCTCCTCCTTGATTAAGGACACTGTTGGGTTCACTGCCTCCTCCTGATGGACTGCCCGGGCCAAACCAATTCGTTCGGTCTGTCCCGGAGCGAGCCATCCGGGTCTTTCCTGTCCGTTGTCTGGATGCATGTCGAATCATATCACAAACAGGCGTTTCCCTCTTGAATCATCCTGCCGTTTTCCGGGGGAGGAATCCCCCGTTGTCGTCAGGAACAGACAAACTCTTCCGGAAGAACCGGTTCGAGGTTGAGTTCCCGGAAGAGTTCAAGGGTTTTCTGATGGACCGTCTCCCACATTTCCTGACGGGAAAGCCCCAGGACTTCCCAGTGTTCTTCGAAGGAGACCGGAAGGCAGTGTTCTGCCCAGCGATAGAGCTGCGACAGATTGTCGGAAAGCCTTCTGGCAAGAGCGGGACGCTCGTCGAACGGCGTTTTCTCGACCATTTCGGCGAGTTCCCGGAGTCCGAACGACGTCTGGCGCTTTTCGTCCCGGATCGGGATTTCAAGGGAAGCCCGCGTTCCTTCATCGGCATGGGCGGACACTTTTTCGACCAGGGCGATGCCGATCCCTTCGATGCCGATCTGAAGGCAGGAGAGGAAATCGAACCAGTCCATTCCGGAAAAAGCGTCCAGAAGGACCTTTCGGTGGTGCGGTTTGATGGGAGACTGAAAGGGCATTTCCAGATGGTTCAGCCATTTTTCCTGGATGCGGAAATGGATTCGTTCCTCTTCGACCTGATGCGCGAGTTCCATTTTGGCTTCGAGGGAAGGGGCTTTTGAAATCCGGTCGGCGCAAAGTTCAAGGGCGAGAAGATCGATATCGGTGTAGACGGTCAGCAATGTGCCGATGGCATTCTTGTAAAGGGGATCCATGGAGCTCTCCTTGGTGTCAGTGTGGTTAACGGTCCCGGTAGATGCGATCCTTGAACGGAGCGTACCGGAGCAGATGCCAGAGCGGGCGACGGTAGCCCGCCAGGCGGATGATGCGCTGGGTCATGGGTTTCAGGGGGGTGACAAGACCCGGAAGGATCCAGTTCCCCCTGGGTTCGGCGAATGAGAGAAGCATGTCCATCAGCACAGGCTCAAGTGCCGGTTCGAGATAGAAAACGGGTTCGAGATACTGCTTCCGATGGGTGACGATGCCCATGGATTCCGCCATTTTGGCAAGTGGCGTATCGGGATAGATCCGGATGCCGGCCATGGCGACGACGGCAGTCGGCCGGGTTTCTTCGACGACACGGCAGGTTTCCCGGACCGACTCCGGTGTTTCTCCGGGCCCTCCGAAGATCAGTGTATGGCAAAGCGAGAGACCCAGGGTCTGGCACCACTCCCCGACCGTTTTCATGTGGGAGACGGAAAAGCTTTTTCCCAGACCCGCCAGGACGCCGTTTTCCCCCGAGTCCGTTCCGAGTTCGATCCCGTCGCATCCTGCCTGCTTCATTTTCCTGAGAAGGGGCATCGTCATTCCTGCCGGAGTAGCATAGCACGACCAGCGGATGCGGAGATTCTTCCGGATCAGCGCTTCGCACACTTCCTCCGCATGGTCGGGGGGCGTATTGAAAATGCTGTCGACGATGAAAAGCGAGTGCACGCCGAATTTCAGGACAAGCTCTTCCACTTCGTCCGCAACGTCTCCGGGAGGGCGGAGACGGAAGGAAGAGCCTTCCAGCAGGGGGTATGTGCAGTACTTGCACCGGAAGGCGCATCCCCTTTTGGTCTGTATGTTCGCCATTCCGCCCGTCCGGACATATCGTCTCAGGGCAAACAGGTCGTGGGCAGGTCGTACCCTTCCCGCCAGCGCATAGGGAAGATTCATCGAAGGGGAAGGGGGGACCACTACCGGAGGTGTTCCGGCAGAGGCCCGGTATACCACTCCCGGGATGCAGGCGACAGGTCTGTTTTTTTCCAGCGCATCGAGAAGGAGCGGGAAGCTTTCCTCCCCCTCTCCCGCAATTCCGAAATCTGCATCCAGTTCATCGAGGAGCAGGTCCGGTATCAGGGAGAATGCGGATCCTCCCACGACGACGGGAACCTTCCGGGGGGAGATCATGGCCCTGAGGTCCTGCACGAGAGTCTTGTAGGAAGGCAGATAGTTTTTTGTGTGAGGATAGGCGGCGTTATCCAGGTTTCGCAGGGAAATGGCTACGACGTCGGGGAAGTGGGCCTGAATCTCCCGAAGGAGGAGGTCCCGGGGCCGGGACTGCCCCAGCAGATCCACCACCCTGACATCGTGTCCTGCCCGTCTGGCGCTTTCGGCCACATAGGCCGCTCCCAGGGGAAAGACAGGATCCGGAAAAAGCTCCCGGTTTGCGGAGATCAGGAGGAGATGCACCTTGTGTCTCCTTCCTCTTCATGTGTGTTGCCGAATCTGGACTTGCCCTAGGCTAGGCCGTTCCATGCGATATTGCAAGTTTCGGAAACGGGGTTGGGGTGATTCGCGTCATCTTTTTTGCGAAGATTTGGTGGGCGGGATCGGATCCCCGCTTCCAAGTCCTCCCGCCACACAGAGATCCCCCCTGAAGACGACTTTCTTGACCGTTTTGTTTCTTTGACCGATCTCGAACCAGGTCGTGCAGGTGAGTTTCTGGATGTTGGAGTCTGTGTATGTGCTGATGGAGTTGTACCCTCCATAGCTGTAGTATTGGGGGGCAGTCGCATAGGTCTGGCTGAAATCCAGCGTCCGGGACTTGTGATAGATGTAGACCGTGTCTCCGTTCGGAGCGGTAATCTGTTTGTTGGGATACCCCCACTCCCAGAAAAGCTGGTCGGAACTTTTTCCGATCCAGCGGTCCACGACCTTCCCGTATTTTGCTTCGGTCGCGCATCCTCCCTCGAAGAGGGAAGCGGCAAGGAGGAACAGCGGAGCCCACAGAATCGTACTGACACGATAGATCGGATTCACTCGACCTCCTTTTCTGAATGGAAATGGCGATGCCCCCGCACGGGTCGTGCATATTCATCTCCTGAATTTGCGAGAAATCTCCTTCCCTTCAAGTCGCAATGCCGGACAATGCCCATGAGTCCTGCCAATCCTGAAACGACTCTGTCCCGATTTGCCTTTCCCGGGATACCTGACGGCCCGGTGTCCGGAAAAACGGCTAGAAAATCAGAAACCAGGAAAAAATCAGGCTCATCAGCGAAACAAGAAAGGATGCGACCAATGCGCTGATGAAAGAGTCCACGCTGAATCCGGGAACGAACCAGGTCACGGACCAGAACAACAGGGCGTTGAGGACGAAGGTGAACAGTCCCAGCGTAAGAATGTTGATCGGCAGGGTCAGGAGAAAGAGCACGGGCCGGATGAGCGCATTGATCAGTCCCAGAACCACCGCCACAAGGATTGCGGTTCCGAACCCCCTGATGTGGACGCCTTTGATGATATGGGCGACCGCATAAACGATGAGGGCATTCAGAAGCATTCTCAGGATCAGGCTCATGCGGAAATCCCTTCGTTGGAGTGTGTCGAGGAATGGTCATGGTGCGGTTCTGTCCGGAAAGAACCAAGGTCCGGAGCAATTATATCCGGATCCAAGGGAGGCGTTTCAAGAACATTGCGTGGACTGACCTGAAAAACAGGCGCGGGACTCGTTGCGAGCGGAGGTCAGTAGTCGCCCGAAAAACGGTCCACTGCCCACGGATTTCCTTGTTCAGCCGCCTTTTTCCACCACCTGAGCGCTTTTTCCGGATCTTTCCGGACTCCTTTCCCCTGAAAATACATGATTCCGAGCCACACTTCTGCCCACGAATATCCGTTGATGGCCGATTTCCGGAACCAGAACAGGGCTTTTGAGACATTTTTCGGGGTGTGATCGCCCGTGAAATAGTTCATCCCGAGGTCGAACTGGGCTTTGGGATTTCCCTGACGCGCCATCTTTTCGAGTTGTCCGGATTCGCCCCCGTGAAGAGGGACGACCGGGGGAAGGGCGAACATCAAAAGGAAGACAATGGCGTTCAA
>DAIEST010000015.1 GCA_027346125.1 Leptospirillum sp.
GGTGATCATGAAGATCCGGGGATTGGATCATGTGGCGATTCCTGTGACGGATCTGAACCGTTCGATCGCCTGGTATCAGGATGTACTGGGCCTTGAACGCCGTTATGAGAAGGAATGGGGGGATTATCCTGCGATGCTTTGTGCCGGGGACAGTTGTGTCGCACTGATCCATCCTCCCAATTCGGTTCCGAATCCCGATCGCGGGAAAGAAGGCCTTGTTCCGGATCGCCATATCGCCTTCAATGTGGACAGGGAGAGTTTTGACGAGGCGGTCGGGGAGATCCGGGACCGGGGAATCCCTTTTACCTACGACGATCACGAGATCAGCCTGTCGATCTATTTTTTCGATCCGGACGGTCACTGGATCGAAATCACGACATTCGATCTTCCGGCCGGAAGAAAGCCCGGACAGCTGTGACGGATGCTCTTTCCGTACCCGGAACGGTCCTTTCCTCAGGGGCCGGACGCATCCTGGCGAAGCTCTTTGATCGAATCGGAAAGCGCGGAGATGGCGGAAGAAAGAATGCCTGCGATTTCCGGATCCGAAAGGAGGGCCGCTTCGTCGATCCTGTTGCCGGTGAGCGGAAGGGCGAGAGAAGCCTTTTGAATGAGGCGGGCGCCCATCACGGAAAGAACTTCTCCCAGAGAGGAATGGGCATGCGTTGCCCGCATCGACGCGTTCAGGACGGCAACGGGCTTTCCCTCGAACTCCCCGCTCCCCACCACCCAGTCGAGCGCATTTTTCAGGGCTCCGGTGATTCCATGGGCATATTCCGGACTTGCGATCAGGATGCCGTCGGCCGCCCGGATCCGGTTCCGGAAATCCGTCACGGACGGGATCTCCGTTTCCTCCAGGTCCGGATTGAAGAGAGGAAGATCGCCAAGGCCAGTGTAGAGGGCGATTTGGCAATCTCCGGGTGTCAGCCGGATGGCGGCGCGAAGAATCGCCGTATTCTGGGAAGCCCGGCGGAGGCTTCCTGAAATGGAAAGGATTCTGACCGTCATTCCCCGCGATATCCGAACGGGCCGTTGTAGTAGACGGTAATGGTTCCCATGGGGGTATAGGTCTGGGGATAGTTCGACTGGTAGACCGGAAGGGCGACTCCGGCCCCCCAGGTGACGGTGACCGTTCCCTTGTTCGGCCAGGAGACCTCGATTTCGGGAGCCAGCCAGAAATAGGACCATGCGGGGGAGTTTGCGGCGCCGAAGAGAAGGTTCTGTCCGCTTTGGGATTCCCCGAAAAATTCCAGAAGGTAGCCGGCGCCCCATGTGTCGTTCAGGACGTGTTCGATGGCTCCGGCATAATAGAGGAGGTTTCCGTTGACGACGGACTGGGGGGCCTGTGTTACGGCGAGTCCGTTGTTGAAGGTGAATCCGGACCCGACCTGGGCCGGATTCTCGACGATATCCCCGACCTGAAGGTAGAACATGAACGGCCGGAAATGTTTTCGGAGAATCAGGTAAATCCCTTCGTTGAAGGTTCCGTCTCCCGTCTGGTCGACTCCGTACAACTGGGGATTCAGGTTCAGGAAGTGGCCGGTGGGAAGCAGGAACTGCTCCTCGACCGACAGCGCGGGCCGGGCCCAGAAATGGTAGACGTCGCCATCGGAGGTCAGCTGCTGCTTGATCCAGACCAGCGTGTCTCCCATGCCGAACGTGCCGACGGACTGGCCGGAGGGAGTGGTCGGGGGGGACCCGTGGTTCGTCACGAACGGGACAGAAATGTCGAATTCCCAGTTCCTGAAGAGTCCGATGGACAGGCGTTGCGCCATGGAGAGCGAGGAGAATCCGACGCCGGGCTGGAGGTAGTCGAACCAGTAGGGTTCGAGAAAGAACGATCCCACGGGTTCGACTTCGGCGGTGCCGGTGAAGAAGGGTCCGCTGGTGTTGGGTCCCCATGGGAGATAGGCGGGCTGCAGGGGTTCGAGGTCCGGGACCAGGTCGTGATTCCGGTCTTCTTCGTAAGCGGAAGGAGGAGTCATGCTTTGCGATGTATCCGCTGCCGGTGCGGCGACCGGATGGGCCATCGCGAAAAGGAAGGACACAACGCCTCCCGCCGCCAGCGTCCGGAAAAAAGCGGGCTTGCGCGGACAGAGGATTCTGGTACGGGATTCAGGCATTGCGCACCCCTTGTCCGGACGGGAGGCCGGGCGTACAGACTCCGGGGCAATGTCCCCCGGCGGGGATCGGGAAGATACTTCGCGTCATTGCTGTTCTCCGAAACAGGGAAAATTGTTTTGAGAATACGTCTCCGTTCATTATGAGACAAAGTATCATATAAATCAACGGCAATGGGGGGAGGAGAAACATGTTCAAGGAATTCAAGCAGTTCATCATGCGCGGGAACGTCGTGGACATGGCGGTCGGAATCATCATCGGCACCTCGTTCGGATCCATTGTCCAGTCGATGGTTTCCGATGTCATCATGCCCCCGGTCGGGCTTCTTCTGGGCAAGACGGATTTCACGGACATGTTTCTGACCCTTCGGGAAGGCTCTCCCTCCGCTCCCTATGCGACCGTCGCGCAAGCCCACAAAGCCGGCGCCGTGACGCTGAACTACGGAGTTTTCCTGAATACGGTGGTCCGTTTTCTGATCATCGGTCTTGCGGTCTTTCTCCTGATCCGGTTCGTGAACCGCCTGACCGCTCTTGCCTCAAAGAAGACCGACACTCCGGCGGCAACAACGAAAAGCTGTCCCTTCTGCATTTCCGAGATTCCCCTGGCGGCCACGCGTTGCCCTCAGTGCACATCTCCCCTCTGAGGAGACCTGTACCGGAAGCACGGGACGGATATTCCCCCGATTCGAAAGGAGCCCCGTGATGTCGTTGAAATATGTTCTGATCCTCTCTTGCCTCGGGGTTGAACTCTTCGCTCTCGTCCTCTGTGCGGGGACGGTCCGGCCTGCGCATTCGGCATCCCTCCCCAGGACCCCCCCGGACGTTCTGGTCTTCGCGAACGGAGACCGGGTCACCGGTCGCCTTGAGCGGATGAAGGGAGGAACCGTCTTTTTCAAGTCGGAGGATGCCGGAGAACTGAGCGTGACGTGGGGGAAAATCCGGGAACTGCATGTTCCGGAACCGTTCGCCGTGATCCCGACAGGGATCACGGTGCGATTCGGTCTTCCCGACAAGCTGGTTCCCCAAGGCAGCATCGATGTCGCCGGTCCGCAACTGACGGTACATACCGCGGCAGGAGAGGTGGTTCTTCCGGTCGACAAGGTCGCCTATCTTGTGGACGAAACGACCTACAAGACCAATGTGACCCATGAGCCGGGACTTCTGCAAGGCTGGACCGGCTCGGTGACGGCCGGGGCCAGCATGGTGGAATCCACGCAGAACGTGAGCACCTTCAACAGC
>DAIEST010000029.1 GCA_027346125.1 Leptospirillum sp.
GCAACGTCCGGCAGTCTTGTATGTTGCTGATGCTTTATTCTTCATCTCAATAACCTTCTGGTCTCACACTCAAACCTCAGGGAAACCATGGCACAATACGTTTTCACCATGAACCGGGTGGGGAAAATCGTTCCTCCGAAACGACAGATTCTAAAAGATATCTCCTTAAGTTTCCTCCCGGGAGCCAAGATTGGCGTACTGGGGCTGAACGGATCCGGAAAATCCACCGTCTTGAGGATCATGGCAGGCCTCGACAAGGACATCATCGGGGAAGCCACTCCGATGCCAGACATCAAGATCGGATATCTGCCTCAGGAACCGCAGATCGATCCGGGAATTGACGTGCGCGCTGCAGTGGAACAGGGGCTGGGGGAAGTCTTCGACGCCCATCAGAAGCTGGAAGAGATCTATGCCGCCTACGCCGAGCCCGATGCGGATTTCGATGCATTGGCCCTCGAACAGGGACGTCTGGAATCGATCATCGCCGCCTCCGACGGCCACAATCTCGAACAGAAGATGGAAGTTGCGGCGGATGCCCTGAGGCTTCCCCCCTGGGATGCGAAGATCGGGAATCTCTCGGGAGGAGAGAAGCGCCGCGTCGCCCTGTGCCGTCTTCTGTTGTCCAACCCGGACATGCTGCTTCTGGACGAGCCGACCAACCATCTGGATGCAGAATCGGTGGACTGGCTGGAGCAGTTTCTCCAGGAGTTCCCCGGAACGGTGGTCGCCGTCACCCACGACCGCTATTTTCTCGACAATGCGGCGGAGTGGATCCTGGAACTCGACCGGGGACAGGGGATCCCCTGGAAGGGAAACTACAGCTCCTGGCTCGAACAGAAGGAAGCCCGCCTCGAAGTCGAGGCAAAGCAGGAGTCGGCGCGCATCAAGGCGATGAAACAGGAACTCGAATGGGTGAGGCAGAACCAGAAAGGTCGTCAGGCCAAGTCGAAAGCCCGCATGTCCCGTTTCGAGGAACTCAGCTCCCAGGACTACCAGGCGCGAAACGAAACCCAGGAAATCTTTATTCCCGTCGGAGAGCGGTTGGGGGACAGCGTAATCGAATTCAAGGACGTCTCGAAGGGCTACGGAGACAGACTGCTGATCGACCGGCTCTCTTTTTCCGTCCCGCCCGGAGCCATTGTCGGCATTATCGGCCCCAACGGCGCCGGAAAATCGACACTCTTCCGAATGATCACCGGAAAGGAATCCCCCGATCAGGGAGAGGTCAAAATCGGAAAGTCGGTGAACCTCGCCTATGTCGATCAGTCCCGTGACACACTGTCCAGCAACAAGACCGTGTTCGAAGAGATTTCGGGCGGTGCCGACATTCTGACTGTGGGACGCTACGAAACCCCTTCCCGCGCCTATATCGGACGGTTCAACTTCAAGGGCCAGGACCAGCAGAAGATCGTCGGCACCCTCTCGGGCGGCGAGCGGGGAAGGCTTCATCTCGCAAAGACCCTGATCTCCGGAGGGAATGTCCTGCTTCTGGACGAACCCTCGAATGACCTGGATGTCGAAACACTCAGAGCGCTCGAAGTTGCCCTTCTGGAATTCGCCGGCTGCGTGCTGGTGATCTCCCACGACCGATGGTTTTTGGACCGTATCGCCACACACATCCTCGCGTTCGAAGGAGACTCCACCGTGACATTCTTCGACGGAAACTACCAGGAATACGAGGCGGACAAGAGAAAACGCCTCGGTGCGGAAGGAGCCAAACCCAAACGCCTCCGGTACAAGCCGATCAGCCGGTAGCCATGACGGACGATCCGACCGGCTGATGGTTGCCCGATCGTCCAGGGGTCTCCCGGAATTCCGGGAGACCCTTCCCCTCCCCGGGAAATGACGCCCCTTCCGCAACAGGCCTGATTCCTTGCCGATCCGGACACAAGCCCCGACGGCGCCGAAACGTTACCCAGACCCCTCTTCGACACTCATGCCCGCAACCCCGGATCCCGGAGAGATGAAAATTGACGCCAAACAAAGTAACACTTATAGTTACAGTTACAAGATGAGCATAGGGTCAAACATCGTGGAGTCGGTAGATGCGGGGCGGGATTCCTTCCCCTGCCGACGACCGTAAGACAGGCAGAGTCCGGAACGATCGACTTTCACCTTATCGCGAAGGAGACAGGTCATGTCGTCATCAGAACCCGTTCGGGAGGAACCCAGGAGCGTCGCCCGGGTCGTGTCCGCTTCCGTGACCCGCGAAGGCGGCGGGTTCCTGGTCCACCGGCCCTTTCCGACCGCCGGACTCGGAGAATTCGACCCGTTTCTTCTCCTCGACGAGATGGGCCCGGTCGAATACCGCCCGGGAGAAGCTGTCGGAGCCCCGGATCACCCGCACAGGGGGTTCGAAACCGTCACCTACCTTCTGGAAGGGGCCATGCAGCATCGGGATTCCCGCGGACACGAAGGAAAGCTCCGGCCGGGAGACGTTCAGTGGATGACGGCAGGATCGGGGGTCATTCATTCGGAAATGCCGGATCCGGCATTCATTCAGTCAGGCGGGATGGCCCACGGGTTCCAGCTCTGGGTCAATCTTCCCAGAAAAGACAAAATGATCCGGCCCCGCTACCAGGAGATTCCGTCGGAGAAGATCCCGGTTGCCCAGAGCCCCGACGGAAAAGTCACCGTTCGGGTCATTGCCGGAGAGTCTTTGGGCCGGAAAGCCGTCATCGAAACCCGGACACCGATCTTCTTTCTCCATTTCCGGCTCATGCCGGGAGGCCATGTCTCCCAGACGATTCCGAAGGAATTCAACGTCTTTTCCTACACAATCTCGGGCGAGGGGCTGTTCGGGACGGAAGAAGCGAGTGCGACGGATCACCAGATGGTTCTCTTCGACAATGACGGACATACCATCAGATTCTCCCAGACGGGCCCATCCCCTTTGAGCGTACTTCTGATCGGCGGGATTCCGCTCAATGAACCGGTCGTCCGTTACGGTCCGTTTGTGATGAATACGGAGCAGGAAATCCGACAGGCCATCGACGACTACCGAAACGGAAGAATGGGCACGATCCGTTCTTGAGCGAACAGACGGAAAACCGGAAGAGGACTGAAGTCGCAACGATTCCGACATCTTCCCCCCGTCTTTCTCCAGGAAAAGCTCCATTCCCTATCTGAACACAATGGTCTTGCTCCCATGGATCAGGACCCGGTCCTCTACATGGTACTGAACCCCGCGCGCCAGCACGATCCGTTCGATATCCCTCCCGAGCCGGGCCATCTCTTCAGGAGAGTCCCCGTGATCCACCCGGATGACGTCCTGCTCGATGATGGGTCCGGCATCCAGATCGCCCGTCACGTAGTGGCAGGTGGCCCCGATCAGCTTGACGCCCCGCTCATAGGCCTGATGATAAGGCCTGGCTCCCACGAACGACGGAAGGAAACTATGGTGGATATTGAGGATCTGCCCTTCAAACCGCTGGCAGAACCAGGGAGGGAGGATCCTCATATAACGGGCGAGAACCATGCTCTCCCCCCTGTAGCATTCGTACAGGCGCGCCATCTCTTCAAACGCCGGGTCATCGTTTCCCGGAGCCACCGGGACATGCCTGAACGGAACCTCGTGCCATTCGACAAACGGTCTCAGATCCTCGTGATTGGAGAACACGGCCACAATGTCGAAACCGGCCTCTGGAGTTTTCCAGCGATGGAAAAGGTCCGAAAGACAGTGGTCCTGCCTGCTGACACACAACACAAGACGTTTTTTGTATTGCGTGTCGGACAGCTTCCAGAAAATTCCGAACTGTTCGGCAATGGAAGAAAAACGAGACCCGAAATCCGGGACGGAAAGACGGAACGAGTCCGCAAGAATCGCCTGCCTCATGAAAAACCAGCCGTCCTTCTGGTCCGCATGATAGTTGGCTTCCACAATCCAGCCGCCGTGCTCCGCCAGAAACCGGGTCACGCCGGCCACGATACCGATCCGGTCCGGACAGGACATTGTAAGAACGAGTAGACGGGGCAAGGTTCCCTCTCCGAAAACACACGACTCGACAGCGACAAGACGGGGCATCTCCCGAAAAACACGGGTCACGCCCTTAGCAACATGCATCCCGACGGCATCCGCCAATCATATGGAAACATACGTTCCGTCGCGCGATTATTCAACCTGCCCGCTCCGGAAGATCCGATGGAGAAAATCTTCCCCGTCGATCTTTTCTCCTGTCAATGCCATTGCCAGGAGTTCTCCCCCGATCACATCCGGAGACAGGATCATGTCCGGCCGGACTGTCCTGATCCGGGCAAGATTCACCCGATCTCGGACAGAGACCACCGTCCTGGCCGGAGAGTTCATCTCCCGGACGGCAAGAACGACAAACGCGTTTTCACCGTCGTTGTCGAGCAGGGACAGAATTGCCCTGGCCTCCATCGCTCCGGCCTCTCTCAGCGTTCTGGTGTCCGCCGGATCGCCTTCGACCTGGTCGACATTGTCCCACGGAGACTCCAGCTCTTTTCTGTTGACGATCAGGGTAACGGGAAGATTGCGGCTGCTCAATTCCTGGTAGGTATTGAGCGCAAGTCCACCGGTTCCGATCAGAATAAAATGATTTTTTCGCGTCATTCGTTTCTTGTCCCCCAGAAGCAAACGTTGGATCCGTTCGTTCATCATCGGAATCAGCACTGTCGAGACTGAAGCGGTAAAAACAGTAATACCGAACAGGATGATCGATACGACGAAGAGCCGGGCATCATCCATGGTCGGGACGATATCTCCGTACCCCACCGTAGCCATGGTGACCACCGAAAAATAGAAGGCGGTCTCAAGCGTCAGAACGGGAGGCTTGAACCCTTTCCCCAGCAGATAGGCCCCGAAGATCGAATAGCCGAAAAGAAGAACAATGCTGACCAGGGAAAACAGTGTCCCGGTCGCCAGGCTGGATCGGGAAAACGAGCCTCTGAACACAAGGAGCACACCCAGCAGACACACGTCGAAAAACGTCGCCAGACTGAAGCGTTCGGAACTTTGCTGCAGCAGAATGACCAGTGAAGCGACCGAAAGAACCAGTCCGACAGTCCAGGCAAAGCGGGACCGGAACAGCAGTCCGATCGACATCAGAATCTCGACCAGACCAAGAACGGTATGGGGGATGCCTCCCAGGAAATGGAACAGCCGGGGGAGGTGCTGAAAGTCTTCGACGGGTCCATGGGTCGAGAGTTCCGCCCGGATCAGGTGTACCTGGGTCAGGAGAGGAAAGGCATTCCGGAATCCGAGGAGAGCCATGGCGATCGCAAGGGGGACTTGAGGGAACCATCTCCGGAGATGAACGGTTTTCTCAAGAGATTCCCAAACCTGGCGGACGCGTTCAGACACGCCGGAAAACAATCGCTTCTGGACGGGAACACCCTTCTCCTGCATCTCCAGTGCTCCGATAACGATGGGAAACCTATGAACGGAAACTGAAATATCCTGGCTTATGACTGAGTCTCGACGCGGATCCCTTCAGAATTTCCGCTTCCCGATCCCTGCCGTCATACTGCCTTGTGGCGCGACACAAGATACCACTGTTCACCTCCCCAGACCAGCAAAACAGCTTCTCTCCTTATGAGATAGCCCTTCCGACAACCTTCCCGTCCTGGGGCCGGAAAACTCGCGAGAGAAGCGGGTATGATACATTGAAACGGACAGTCCTGTTCTTCGCACCCGGGAAGGGAGGGAACAATGAAGAGGGTTATCCCGTTCGTGTTCGTTGTCTTTCTTGTCGCGCTTCTGCCTCTTTCTGCCCAGGCAGCGTCTCCAATCCTCGTAGCCCCGGATGGCACATACCTGGGGAATCTCAACAAGAACCCCTACGACCCGAATTCGGTGGCAAATCCCTACGGGATCCATGGCTCTCCCTATGCGACCGATTCGATCAACAATCCCTACAGTCCGTATGGAAGCCCCTATTCACCACAATCTCCAAACGATCCCTATGGACAGGGCCCCTCCATCATCTCTCCTGCGACGGGAAGTGGAGGATACGGCAATTTCGGGAAATAAGTGATCGATTCGATCTCCCGGGCACGACAGATGAGAAAAACATAAGCGCATGGCTCTTCCCGCACAAGGGGGAAGTCTGGCTCCAGTCACAGTCCTGCAGGAAACGGAAGGGTCGGGAAGCTTGTGATACGCTGCAAGGCAGGCTCCAGACGGAAAGCGCGGCAATCAGCATGCGGGGGTGCAACAGGGGGCAAATACAGATGGTGGGCCGTCGGAGGATCGAACTCCGGACCCGCTGATTAAGAGTCAGCTGCTCTGCCAGCTGAGCTAACGGCCCGGAACAGTGATACCAGAAAACGGCGGCCCGATTCAAG
>DAIEST010000030.1 GCA_027346125.1 Leptospirillum sp.
CGAACAGTCTGGACAGGTGCAGTCAGCAGGGTCGACTCCTGTTTCTGGTACTGTCATGACACGCTTTCCGAGTTCGGCAAAAAGCTGGTTGATGATGAGGTGGAAAAACTGATCAACGAAGGCTGATGGAAGGCTTCACAAATAGAAGCAGAGTTTCTGGACTGTAGTGCCACATCCACTAAAGACAAGATGATCGGATTCTACCGGTCGGGCCTCCTTGATGGGATCCAGGACAACAAGGGGGACCGACCGGTCGTTTTCTTTTGTTATCCCTGACCTAATATCCCGGACTTCAGAATAATATCCCCTGCCCATCTTCGAGCGTGTATCAGCAAGACGAACTGGAAAACATATCCGATCCGATAGAGTGCGTCTTCCAGAGGAGGATGAGGAAAATCATGTTTTCCTCAATTCTTCGAAGTGGTCGTTTCCAAGGGGATCGTGCCAGAAACCTTTGATATTTCTGTGGATCAGAAGATTGGTGAGTCCTTGGGTAAGAGGAATGACAGGTAGCCCCTCCTTCGTCAGGATATTCTGTGCCTTTCGGTATAAATAATCCCTTTTTCCATCGTTTGTCGTGCTGATACCTTTTATCACCAGTTGATCGAACCCGGTATCTGCCCACCCTGTCCGATTATTTCCGGAGCCTGAGGTCATCAGCGTCATAAAGGTATTAGGGTCCGGATAGTCGGCCATCCAGCCTGATTGATAGATCGCCGGGGTCCGGGAGTCCAATCTTGCCAGAAACGCCTTCCATTCCAGAGATCTCAGATGAAGAGTCAATCCAAGAACTTTCTGAAATTGCCGTTGCAGATGAACGGCAAGAATCCTGCTTTGTGTTCCGCTTGGAAAAAAGAGGGTGACACGCGGGAAGTTCCTCCCTCCAGGAAATCCTCCCTTGGCCAGTTCAGAACGGGCTTGATTGGGATGAAACCCATAAGAAGCTTCTGGATCATAGCCTAAAAGACCTTTGGGAATAAAAGAACGGGTAACCGGGAGCGCTCCCTCAAAAAGACGGTAAAGGTCCTTCCTGTCTACAGAAAGTGCAAAAGCTTTCCGAACGTGAATATTGCTGAAGGGTGGACGTTGTACATTAAGGCTATAATAAAGATTGCTAAACTGGAGTATTTGATGAAAGTCCGGATCCCTATGGTATTTCCCGACATAAAAACTGGGGACTCCGGCAATATCCAGAACATGTCTTTCGTAGAGCAGTAGTTGTGTTACGGGCTCGGGAATGATGAGAAAGAGTATCCTCCTGATTGATCGTCTGCTGAAGTCCTTCCTTGCAACGAGTTCTACCGTCGACCCATGGTCCCACCTTTTTAGAAGATAGCTTCCGTCTGTCACAAGATGAGAGGGATCCGTCCAGTGACGACCATATTTCTGGATCAAATCCATGCGGACCGGGTCTGTGATCGGATTTGTCATCAAGGACGGGAAAGGTACCATTGGATGAGACAGGGAAACAATCAATCGATCTGGATTGATCGCCTGAATCTTGACTGCAGACGCGGGGCATCTGCCGGCGTGATAACAGCGGGCACCCTGAATATCGAAGAGGTAGTAAGCATAGGGAGAAGCTGTTTCCCTATCGAGAAGGCGCAGGAATGAATCTTTAAAATCAGATGCCGTGACAGGCTTTCCGTCGCTCCAGAACCTGTCCTTCCTGAGATGGAAGGTGAAGACAGTATGCTCGGGATTGCTTTCCCATCTCTCGGCAAGATTGGGGACGACATTGAGATCCCGATCGAACTTTGTCAGACCGGACATCAGGTTTGAAACAACTTCCAGCGAGATGCCGTCAGTCGCTTTATTCCAGTCCAATGTCGAAGGATCATCGGAAAGAGCCACTACAAGGGTAGTCTTGGAAGACTTGGGTGGAACATGCTCAAAGTTGGGGGAACAAGAAACGAGAAAGAATACAAGCGAAAAAAGGAGGAAAAAGATCCTGGCGGAAGCATTCATCGGGAACCTCGCTGCTGAGAAACCGTGAGACTCTCGCAGGAGCGCGAACCAGAGAAAAGGGGGAGAAAAAAGGAGGGGGGAGCGAAAGGTCGGCTCCCCCCGATGAAGATTCCGGCGGCGTCCTACTTTCCCACAACCTCGCGGTTGCAGTATCATCGGCCCTGGAGGGCTTAACGGCCGTGTTCGGGATGGGAACGGGTGGGTCCCCTCCGGCATGGCCACCGGAAAACCGGC
>DAIEST010000221.1 GCA_027346125.1 Leptospirillum sp.
AGAAGCGGAAAATCCGCAGTCTGAAAAACGGGGTCATAAGCCGGAGGACCCATAGCCCGCGCCCCAAGTTTCAGGTATCCATAAAGAAGGGCTGGCGGCTTGAAATTCCTGTCCGTCCTCTCCGCCGGTTCCACGGGAAACGGCACATGAGGGGAACTTCTGAACCGGGGTTCCCAGGCGCTCTGTTTCAGGGAGCCATGGACCGATCGGGCCATTTTTCCTCCATCTGAGAGATCGATACTGGCCGATCCGAGAATCGCCCTCCAGGATCCCGACGACAGGAATCGGAAGATGGCGTTCCACATCAGTGCCAGGATGAACCCTCCCCGATAATCGGGATGAATGGACGCCCGTCCCAGTTCGACGGTCGTCGACCGGATCTCGTCCAGGGAAGACAGATCGAACTCGGTTTCGGAATAAAATCCGCCGGTATGCCTGGCATCGTCGGCCGTCAGGATCCGGTAGGTTCCGATGACACGGCGGTTTTTGGAGTCGATCACGACAAGATGCCGGCACCACGGATCGAACCGGTCCCAGTCCCTGTGCGACAATCCCTCCGGAGAAAGATTCCGTTCGCGGAAAAAGACATCGTAACGAAGGGACTTGATCGCTTCGATCTCGTCGGCGGTTTCGGCAAACCGGGCGATGAAACGGGACGAGGCGGGAACCGGAGATGCGATGGAAACCGGCGAGTCCGGGAAACCGGAAACAGGAGCACGCATGGGAACCTCCTCGAGTGATCGGTGAGGGAGCGACAAAAGACACTCTCATTCCGGAATCACTGTGTCTTTCTGAAGTGACGGGAGGTTCAAGAGGCGATTAAGATGCCGCATCGGAATGTAACCCGATGGGTCGTGCGGGATGATAGAGAAGAGGAACAAGACGAACGACGGGGAGTTTCGGGACCCGAAAGAGAATCCGGGGACGATTAGGGGTGGAACGCCTGTGTCCTTCGGGCCCTTTTCACGAACTTTGCGAACGGGACGGCCGGATCCGGGCACGGGCACGCTCCAGTCCGGTGGTCACCACCCGATCCCCCGGACGCAACGCTCCCGACACCGCACTCCGATCCCCGTCGATGGCATACACCGAAACCGGAACCTCGCGGAAAACACCTTCCCCCTCCTGCAGAAGCACAGACGTTTTCCCCTGCCGGTTCTCGAACACGGATTTGGCCGGAACGGTATACAGATCCTGACCGGAAGCCGGAGGGACGGGAATCAGGACAGAGACCCAGAGATCCGGTTCAAAAAAAAGATCCGGGTTTGGGAGGGTGATCCGGATGGGGATGGTGCGCGTCAGGGGATCCACCATCGGAAAGACCTGCTCGACCTCCGCTTCGACCTGGCGGACCGGGGGATGAAGCGTCCGGATCAGGACCCGGCTTCCCTTCCGGACCTGTCCTTCCTCTCCCGGATAAATGAACGCCTTCACCCAAAGGTGGTGAAGATCCGAAACCTCGAACAGAAGATCGCCCGGATGAACCTGGCTTCCCTCGATTTCTCCCGTTTTCACGATCGTCCCGTCGATCGGTGTCCGGACCGCATACCGATCCGAAGGCATACGGGTTTTCAGGAGACGCCGGATCTCCCCTGAAGACGCTCCCAGGTAACGGAGTTTGGATTCGGCCAGGGACAGGAGGCTGGTATGGGACGAAGAATGCTGTCCCCTGTTGTTCAGCACGCTTACCACTTCCGTCTCTGCCGTCAGGAACTCCGGGCTTCTCAGGACCGCCACCACCTGACCCTTGTGCACAAAGTCTCCCGGAAAAGCCTTGAGCTGGATGGTCGAGATCGCAAATACCCTCGCCATGATCCTTTTATAGTAAACGGGATTGAACGTGATCCGGCCCGGAATGTTCCGCATGGCAGGGAAGCCCCCCTGCTGGACCGGAACCGTCACAATCGGCGGAAGAGAATGTGAGGAGGAGGGCCTGACCTTTGCAACCGGGACCTGATGGGAACGCGAACAGGCCGGACACAACAGGAAAAAAATCCACAGGGCCACCAGGGATCTCTTCGAAAGAAACCCGGAAAACCCCGCTTGTCGAAGACCGGAACGGAATATCATCAGGAACTCCCGGAAAGAGTCCGCCCTTCTTGCCGGTAGAACAGCGCCAGAAGGGACGGAATCAGAAAGGTGGACGACAGGAAGGATCCGGCCAGTCCGCCGATGACGGCAATTGCCAGGGGACGCTCCATATCAAGTCCGGCTCCCCCGCCAACGGCCAGCGGAAGAAGCGCGCACAATGTCGCGAGATGCGTCATCAGCAGGGGAAGGAACCGGTCCCGGAGCGCATTCCTGATCCGCTCGGCAAAACTTCCTTCTGTCCCGCCGAAACGGGCCGCCACCAGGAAACCGTTTTCTGCGGTGATGCCGACCACCAGGATCAGACCGACGAAAGACGAAATATTCAGGGACCGGTGCGACACGGAAAGAGCGAACAACCCCGCCAGCAGGGAAAAACAGATCGCCAGGAGAATGGCAGAGGGCGAACGCCAATCCCGAAAATAACCGAACAGGACCGTAAAAACCAGCAGAAATCCTCCCAGCAACGCTTTTCCGAGACTCCGGAAACTTTTCCTCTCCTGGGCATACGCCCCGGAATAGGTGATCCAGACCGAAGACGGCAGCGGCAGGACGGAAAGGCGCGCCCGGATCGTCCGGATGGTCTTCCCCAGGTCCCTCCCGTCCAGGCGGGCCTTGACCATCAGCACAGGAGAAAGGTTCAGGTCCTCTTCCTCGAATTGAAGGGGAGAGTCTTTCCACGTGGAAAGCTGCGAGATCGGGATCAGTCCCGAGGGGGTCTCCAGGGGAAGACGCTCCAGAGCAGGACGGTCCCGGGAATAGAGCGGCGGATAGAGAACCCTGACCGGCAAAGGAATATCCTTCTCCAGCAGGGTCGTAGCCCTGGTTCCCATCAAATCGGTCCGGACATTCCCGATCACAACATCCGGCGTCATTCCATACAGGGCGGCTCTCTGGCGATCCACATGGATGTCCAGGACCGGAGCCATGGGCCGAACGGAAAGCCGGACATCGACCATCCCCGGGACCCTCCGGAGTTCCTCTTCCACTCTCGTGGCCCATTTCAGGAGAACCGTCCGGTCCTGCCCGTGAAGCTGAACGACGATCGGGGCTTCCACCCCGATCAAATCTCCCAGCATATCTTCCAGAACCTGGGAAAAGTCCGTTTCCAGTTCGGGCTCGCTCTTCCGGGACCAGTTCCGGATCCGATCCATCACCGAAAACACGCTCTGCGTCCGATCGGGAGAGAGCCGGACAACGATATCTCCCTTGTTCGGTTCCGTGATGAAAAACCCCATCTCCGTTCCCAGCCGGCGGGAGGTGCCTTCCACTCCCGGCATCGAAAGGATCCTGGCCTCCACACGGTGGACGATCCGGTCGGTATCGTCCAGGGAGGTTCCCGGAGGCGCGTGAAAATCGAGGACGAAGGCCCCTTCATCCATGCGGGGCATGAAATTCGTGGAAAGAGAGGAGAGAGACAGACCGAAGAGAAGGGCGACCGCCAGAGACGAGACCCCCACAACCAGGGGGGAAGGCCTTTGAAGCCATTCCAGCCAGCCGGGATTCCTGTCCGGACCGGCCGGCTCTCCGGTTTCTTTCAGATAGAACGGCGTCACAAAGGTATTGACCAGGAGCGAGACGGCAAGGATGGTGATAAAGGAGAGCGCCAGCGGCATGAAAAATGCCCCGACCAGGCCTCCGGTGCCGAGAATGGGGACAATGGCGACCATCGTCAGGAACCCGGAAATAATGAACGGAGGCAGGAGACGGACAATCCTCGACCGATGCCGGCCGCCTTCGACAATGACGATAAAGTCATCGATCACCAGTCCGATGCCAGCCGCAATGCCTCCGAGGGTCATCAGGTTGATGGACTGTCCCAGGAGATTCAGGATCCCGACAGTCATGAGCAGGATGGCCGGCATCAGGCATGCCATCACCAGGAAAGGGCGAAGCGATCTCAGAAACAGGAGCACGATCCCCAGGGCCGCGACAAGTCCGGCCAGGAGAGCCATGGACACATGCTTGATCGCCGCCAGTACGAGCTCTCCCTGATCGTAATAGATCGACGTACTGACACCCGGCGGGAGAAGATGGCGGAGTCCCTGCCAGTTCTTCAGCAACTCCTGCCGGATCGAGATGGCATTTCCGCCATGGGCCCGGAACACCTGGATCAGAACCGAAGGAGCGCCATCCGCCGTCACGCGGACCCAGTCGTCCGCAGGACGGATCCCTTCCCTGACGGAGGCCACTTCCCGAAGCGGCAGCGGAATCCCGGCGGGGGAAGGAATGAAAAGCCGGCGAACTTCGTCCGGAGAGCTCAGGATATTGTTGACCTGAAGGGTTTTCATCCTGTGGAACTGGGTGATCCGTCCGACCACTCCGATCCGGTTCTGAAACGCCAGCGCATCCACCACATTCTGCATGCTCCGGTGAACGCCCGCGAGCTTGAAGGGATCCACCTCCACATGGAGTTCCCGGGTCTTCGCCCCTACCACCTCGGCCTTCCAGACACCGGGAAGATTGGAGAGAAACGGAACGATCCGGTATCGGGCAAGTTCGGTCAGCCTGCTGAGCGACTGCCCTGTTCCATGGAATGCCAGTCCGAAAACCGGCGTATCCGAGGGATACATCCTGAGAAAACGGATCGCCGTCCCGGGAGGGAGCCCGTTTCTCACCCGGTCCAGCGCCTGGCCCACTCTGGAAAGCGCCATTCTCATGGGCGCATTCCACGAGAAACGGAGGAAAAACTCGGAAGATCCCTGCATCGTTCTGGACCGGACTTCCTCCACCCCCCTGACGCCCCGGAGGGCAATGCCCACCGGCCGGGTGACCCGGCTCTCCATCTCCCGGAAGGGAATGTCCTGAGCCGACACGATCACGGAAACACGAGGGAAGTCGATCGAAGGGTAGATGGCGATCGGGATACCGGAAGCGTGCCCTCCCCCGATCAGGGCCAGAACCAGCGTCAACAGGAGAGAGACCGAACGGAATCGGCGAATGGCCGAAAAAACGGGAGATCGTTCCAAAAGAAAGTCATCCTTGGGTGGAAAAGGGGAATCCGGATCGATCCCCCGACAGGTCACGATCCGAAAAAGACTCGTTTCATTATGCAGAAATCTCCGGGACAAAACCACCCGTTCGATTGAACCCGCACGGTGCCACAATCCGCAAGAAGAACCCCTCTAGCGCCCCGGCAGTGTCGGAGCGGAATCCGCACTGCCGTCTTTATTGCGGACCCCCGGACGGATTGGCTTCGAACCGGAACAGATTCCTGTCGACCGATGGACCCACAGGAACCGGAGACCGGACGATTTCCGGCCGGGTCCCGACGGCGGCAAGAAGGTCGAACTGCGATTCCTCGAACTGTTGCGTCGCATTGATGTAGTGAAGCTGGGCCGCGACAAGATCCCGCAAACTGATGATCAGTTCAAGGGCATGGTAGACGCCGAGCTGGACCCTCCTTTGACTCGCCAGAAAGGTCAACTTGGCCAGTTTCATGTCGGTCACCGCGATCTGTTCTTCTTCCAGGCTTTTCCAGAACTGTTCGAATGCGTCTCTCACCTGTCGATGAACGACGATCCGGGTCCGGTCGAGCTGTGACTTGGCGTGGGACTCCTGTTTCTGGGCCAGGTTGATGGCCGCCGGATCGAGAATGCCTCCGGGACCGATGGTCCACATGGCGAAGAACAGGGTCTGGTTGTATCCGGTGAGGGTGTTGAAATCCGGTCCCAGACTCCCGTTGAGGATGCTCACGCCGATGGTCGGGACAAAAGGAGCGTACAGGGTCGAGTAAACCTGCTGCTTTCGGGCCTGCCTGTTCTTTTGGTACTGTCTCAGAAGGGGCCTCGTATTGTCGGACAGTTCGAGAAGGCGGTCGAGACTGTCCGGTGAAGCGATATAAAGCCGGGGAAGAATGAACGGCTCTTCCGGAACCGGAAGGGTATTGGCATCCACCCCCATGACCTGGGAAAGACGAAAAGCGATCCGGTACGTTTTTTTCTCCTCTTCCACGAGATGCCGGGAATCCCTCGCCACTTCATGGGCGGAGCGGAGAACCCCGACAATGCTGGCGCCTCCCAGTTCCACCAGTTTTTTTTCCTCCATCAGGATGCGCCTTGAAATCCGGACGGCCCTCTTCAGGACGGCCACCCGGGAAAGGGAGGCCAGGTTCTCGAAATAGAGCCTTGCCGCCTGGGCCGTCTTCTGGTTGATCGTTTCGGACAACTGGGAATGCGTCTGTTCGATCCGGGTCGTACGGATATAAGTCTGGAAACCGCTGATTCCCGGCTGGTCGAGGAGAGTGGCCCCCTGATTCAGGTTGGACTGCTGTTTCTGGATGTTATAGAACTCCCCCCGGGAATTCTGGATTTCGCCTGAATAGGTCATCGTCCCGAAGGAGGTGACAATGGACGGAAAGAACGTTTCGATGGCCTGGGTCCGCTGGGCATAGGAGATGTCCAGTTTCTTCCGGACGACCCTGATCTCGGGAGAATAGGCTCCCGTTCGTTCGAGGACCTGTACCAGCGACAGCCGGGACAGATGATAGCGGACGGACGGAAACGGACGGACTTCAGGAACATCCAGGGAATGAGCCCGGGAGGGGGGAGGAGGCCCGCTTTCCGCATCCTTCCCGGGAAAAAAGCCTGTGAGGAGCAGCGCGAAGACCATCAGGACAAAGAACCGTTTCATGGCAGCCTCCCCTGCGGTCGTTGCCCGGGAGAGACGGAGAGGTCGTGCTGTTCCGGGCGATCGCCCGGCAGGATCTGGTGCTTGCCTGTCACGATGATGATGTCTTCAGGATTGAGCCCTTTTTTCACCTCGATTCGTATCCCGTTGTCTTCCCCGGTTTCTAGCCGGCGTTCCTCCACCAGACCCTGTCGATCGATGACATACACGAATACGAGTCCGTTTCTGGTGATCAGTGCATTGTCCGGAACCGTAAGCACATGCGAAAGCGTCGTGATCAGGAGTTCGACCCGGATAAACATACCGGGCTTCAGATGCCCCGACGGGTTGGGGAAAATGACCTGGATGGGCATCGTCTTGCTGTCCGCATCCAGGGCGTGACTGATCAGGGCCACCTCTCCGCTGACGGGACGGTCGGGCTCCTGCGGGATATGAACAGAAGCCAGCGTTCCCAGCCTGATCTGGTTGACGAACCGCTGGGGAATATCGACGACGACACGGACCTTCCGGAGATCGTCCAGGCGAAAGAGAGGAACCAGATTCCCGCTCCGGATTCGGAGCGGTCCGACAAGAGCCCCGGGGTCCACATACCTACGGGTGATCACCCCGGAGAAAGGAGCGCGAATGACCGAAAACTGAAGTTGTGTCACAAGCCTGCGAAGCTCGGCCAGACTGACAAGATATTTGTTCCGGGCCAGGTCCACCTCTTCGACGCTGACCAGGTCCGGAGAACTGACGAGGGTCTTGCGGTAACGGTCCAGAAGGGTCAGGTGATACTGGAAATCCGCCAGGGATTTGATGAAATGGTTCTGGAGTTCCGGGACGGAAATCTCGGCCAGAATATCGTCGTGTCTCACCCGGCTTCCGATGTCGACCCGGACGCTTTTGAGGTATCCGGTCACCTGGGCGTTGATCCCGGCGGTCTGGTACGGAAGAACCGTTCCGGGCAGACGAATCAGGATAGGCAGATCCATGACCAGGGGATGCGTGACTCCCACGGAAACGGGAGGAGAAGCCGACCCATAGGAGGAGTTTCGGGGAGACTTCGCTCCATGGCACCCTCCGGACAACAGTGCGAACAGACAGATTCCGGACAGGAGCACCCGTGATCGTTTCCCGGATGCGGCAAGAGCGTTCACGATGCCCCTCCCTGACCCGCCCGGGGGACTTTGCCCATCACGATTTTCATGACCACAAAGGTAACGATCGGGATCACAATGAGTGTCAGGGGGGTGGCGACTCCCAGCCCTCCGATCACCGCCCGGGCCAGTGGAAGAGTGTTGTCCGACCCCGTCCCCCACTGGAAGGAGACCGGAATCATGGCGAATATGGCAGAAAGACTCGTGATCAGGACCGGACGGATCCGTTCCCTCGAGCCTGCAAGGATGGACTCCTGGAGAGACATGCCGTTTTTCTGGTGTTCGCGATAACGGTGTACGAGGATGATGCTGTTGGAAGCCGCGATACCGATCGTCATCAGAATGCCCATCATGGAAACAAGATTGACCGAACTCCCGGTGACATCGAGGAAAAAGAGGCTTCCGGTCACACTGAGAGGAACGACTCCCAATACGATAAGGGGGGCCAGAAAAGACTTGTAGAAAACAAACAGCAGAAGAAAAAG
>DAIEST010000042.1 GCA_027346125.1 Leptospirillum sp.
AAGAGAGCCTGATGCAATCACGTTTCCCCTATGATAACGGAATTCTGTTCGAGCAAGGGGAGGATTCCGACCAGAAATGGGCCTTCCGATGGTTCATGCTCGTTTCCTTCCTCATTCATGTTGGGGTGCTGCTCCTTTTTATCAAGAATCCGGCAGTTCGGGATGCGCTGGAAGAAATGCTTCAGTCTCAACAGAAACCGTTGACGGCCGCCCAGCTGAAGAAGCAGGCTCAGGAGAAAAAACCGGTTTTCATCGATCTGCTGGACCCTTCCAAGGTGCCTCTTGCGGATCAGTCCGTGGCTCCACCCTTGCCAAAAGGTTACTCGTTATCCGGGAAGCTCAACGCCCCAAACAGAATGGAGCGGAAGGCCTCTCCTTCGGCTCCGGAAGAGCGTCCCTCTCCGGCAGTAAAACAGATGGCACCTGTTCCGGAATCTGCTCCTCTTCCGGTTTCCCGGCCGCAGAAAGCCCGTTCTTCAGATCTCCCCGGATTCCGGAAGGTCAAGAAGAGTCAGTCTGCCCACAGAAAAGAGCGGACTGCCAGAAAATCCCGTACGGTTCACAAGAAACAGAAGCCACGGAAGGTTGCCGAATCGAAGCCGGTGCCCAAAATGCTCCCGTCGCCCTCCAAGTCTCCGGCACAGAACACGATCTCCCGGAGCCAGATGCAGCAGATCCTCTCGCAGGCCTCTCTCGGAACTCCGTTCACGCACCATCTGAACCTCGCCCAGGACCTTGCTCCGGCCTATTCCGACCGTTCGAACGAACTGAACAGGATCGCGGCGAATCTTGAAGACGAAACGTATTCGAGCTATATCAAAAGGATTCAGGAGCGATTTGAAACGATCGGGGAATATCCCCAGGAGGCTCAGCAGCGCGGCATTACCGGGAGATCCCTTGTCACCTTCACCATCAACGAGGATGGAACGCTGGCCATGGCCAGGTTGACTCAGAGCTCGGGATCCCGGATTCTGGACGAGGAAGCCTTGAGAATTGTCCGTGTGGCGGCTCCCTATATTCCGCTGCCGAAGTCGTTTCACAAACAGCAGCTGATTCTCACTTGGGCCTTCATTTTCTATAACGGGGGCTTTCATGTCATTCAGTAGACGGTGGACCGGCGGTTTTCCAGTGCTCCTGACCCTGCTGCTGCTGCCTCTTTCCCATGCGACCGCTTCGACATCTTCCGGGGAACCCAAGGGGATGGACCTTTACACCCGTGTGATTGCCGCTGTCGGTCAGGACCATTTCCGTCAGGCGAAGGCCCTGCTGTCCCGAATGCGTCCCGAAAACCTTGAGGGGATCGCTCCCGTCTATCGTGCCCGTCTTGATTATCTCAAGCTCTGGTATTTGCCTGAGCCAAGATGTTCGGGAAACTCCGTCCGTACTTCGAATCGTGTAGGGGGAACCATTTCGGATCTCCTGTTCTGGCGGTATCTGACCAGCGGGAAGATTCCGGAATCACGTCTTCCGGGGTTGAGGGAAAAGCTTTCGGGGATGTTTCCGTTCTCCCCGCTTTATCATGGTCCGGGACGGCTGAGCGCCCATTCCGCCAGAGCCATCTGGCAGGGGTCGCTCAAGGCTCTCGACCGTGGGGACCGTGAGCAGGCTCTCGATGCCTGGATCAGGCTTGTTCAGAAGCATCCTCTGGCCCCTGAGAGCGGACTGGCCGTTCACAGGCTCGGTTCCCGGATCGCGGAAGGAAAGATCCTTGTTCCCAGATGGACGACACTCGCTTCGATGGGGATGGGAAATCTTGCGGCCCGGGAGGCCCGTTCCTATCTCGCCCTTCCCGGGACTTTTCCCTATCGGGACCGGGCAGTCCTCTTCCTGGCCCAGGGGGAGGCGAGAGAAGGAAAGGGAAGGGATGCCAGGAGACTTATTTCACTGGATTTGTCCAGAAAAGGAATTCACCTCGATTCTCTTCTCCGTGAGGAGCGATGTCGTCTTTTCAGTCGGTTCCACCGGTTTGCCGATTGTGTCGGCCGCTTCCTCGTCCGCTATCCGGACTCCCTGTCCGGGAGGCGCCTTTCCATCGAACTCCTCAGACAGGATCTTCTGAAGGAGGAAGGCATGCTGAGTCCGGCATGGAAACCCCCTTCCCCGCTTCTTTCTACGCCGGAAGGCCAGGACAGTCTGTGGTTGTACGGTCTGGATGCCTACTTTCGCGGCGATCGGATCGAGGCCCAGACAGACTGGATTCGGCTGGCAGACTATTATCATGTATCCGGGGATCCTTCGGGATACCGGGCCGGAAGAGTCTATTATTTTCTGGGACGCTTGTCCGCACTGTCGGGGGACAGGGAAACAGCCGGGACCTGGTATCGTCTGGTGATTTCCGGTGCGTCCGACTCTCCCTATGCGTTGTGGGCGGGTCTGTCCTGCGGCACGGCCTGTCCCGCCTTGCCTGTCCGTCTCCATTATCTGAAAAACAAGCCTCGTCTGTGGCCCCAGAGGGTGAGATCCCGGATCCTTTCCCTGGTACAGATGGGGTTATGGGGACCTGCATGGGTCCTCTATTCCCTGAGGGAAGACCCCTCCCGGATCGGGTATCGCATGTTCAGGTACGACGGGATGCATCTGATGGTTTCACCGCAAGAGCGGTTTCAGATCATCCGCCGGGTAGCCGGTCTGAAGCCATCTGGTTTCTGGATCTCCGGAAGGGAGGAAATCACTCCGGAGATCCTTCAGGGAATCCTGCATTCTGGTGTCGATCCGGATTGGGCTTTGTCCATTGCGCGTCAGGAAAGCCGATTTGAAGGAAAAGCCTTGTCTATCGACGGGGCTCTTGGCATCATGCAGTTGATGCCGGGAACCGCCATTGCTACGGCAAGAAAGAGTTCCGATGGACGTTATCAGGACCTGTCCCGTAATCTTGGCAGGATCCGGTTTCCCGAAGTGAACAGTTATCTGGGATCCCGGTACCTTGCACGGCTTTTGGCCCATTTTCCCAAGAATCCGGAACGTGCTGTTGCCTCTTATAACGCCGGGCTTCATTCAGTGGTTCGATGGAAGCGGTTGTCGCAGGAGGACTGGGACTTCTTTGTGGAGGGTATCCCTTTCCAGGAGACCCGGCGGTATGATCGTGAAGTGCTCTGGAACTACCTCTATTTCCACAAGCAAAGATGGAAAAAGCGCGGACAGGAGCCATAGACAAGTGTTTCGTGGAAGTCCTGAAGAATGGGAACGTGAATGGCGCTTCAAGGAACGCCTTCAGCAGATCGAGACGCTTCTGGTGCGTCACCGGGAAGCGCTGGATGCGGCGCTGGAGGAAAATCGCCGTCTCAAGAAGGAGAATCAGCGTCTGATAAGGATGCTGGGGCTCCTGAGACGGGAACGGGAACGCGTGCGGGGAATCCTTCGACAGGTGGAGAGCCGCTTGTTGGGGGTTGCGGGAAGGGGAAAGAGGAGTGCTGGGGAAGAAGAAGCCTGAGCAGATCCAGATCAGGGTCAATCGGTTCACCCTGGCGGTCAAGGGCAATTTCGATCCGGAG
>DAIEST010000043.1 GCA_027346125.1 Leptospirillum sp.
GAAACTCTTTCCCGAGGATCCGATGCTCGGAGAGATGGGCCTCGAAAGCTATGCCGGAGCCAGCCTTTACAATTCCAGGGGCCACCCTATCGGCATATTGGTCGCAATGGGGACGCATCCGATCAAGAACACTCATCTCGTGCGCCAGATCCTGAGATTTTCAGCCAGCAGGGCTTGCGTCGAACTCGAACGGCTTCAGAACTCCAACGACCTTGCAATGGCTTTCGAAGTTTTCGAAGACACATCGGAAGCCATCATGATCACCAATGGCTCGAATCAGATTATTGCGACCAATCCAGCGTTCACGAAAATTACCGGATACACATCCGGAGAGATCCTGGGGCAGACCCCCAAAATCCTGAAATCCGGACGGCACGACTCTTTCTTTTACACCAGGATGTGGAATGCGCTCATGAAAGATGGAGCCTGGAAGGGGGAGAGCTGGAACCGCCGAAAGAACGGGGAAATATACCCGGAATGGCTTTCCATCACGACCATCCGGGATAGTGCTGGAAGAATCGTCAAATTCATCAGTCTTTTTTCAGATATCTCCGACCGGAAAGCCTCTGAACTGCGTATTGAGAAACTGGCGCATTATGACGAAATCACAGACCTGCCGAACCGAACGCTCATTAAAGAACGGCTGGATCAGGTCATCGAACAGGCCGCCAGCAATCAGTCGGAAATCGCCGTATTCTTCATCGACCTCGACGACTTCAAGCTCGTCAACGACTCCCTGGGACATCACGTCGGTGACAGGTTGCTGGCCAAGGTAGGCGAACGAATACGAAGTTGTGTCCGGGACTCGGACCTTGTCGGTCGCCTGGGCGGGGACGAATTCATCGTCATTCTCCCGAATGCCCGACCTCAGAACGCCATCAACACCGCCAGAAGACTTCTTCAGGCCAATTCGGAAACCTATGAAATCATGGACCATTCTCTTCGCGTTACTGCCAGTATCGGGATCTCCTCATATCCCCAGGATGGTACAGACAGTCTTTCTCTCCTGAAAAGCGCAGATCAGGCAATGTACCACTCCAAACGGACTCGACTCGGATCATTCTGTTTTTTCGATCAGTCCATGAATACCTCCCTTCTGGAGCGGGTGGACATCGAGTCCGGTCTCAGGAATGCCCTGCAGAAGAAAGAACTGCTTCTCCATTACCAGCCCCAGTTCGATATCCTCACCGGACAGGCCATCGGATGTGAAGCCCTGATCCGCTGGAACCATCCCGTCCGCGGAATGCTCCTCCCACAATCGTTCATCCATCTGGCCGAAGACTCCGGACTGATCGATCCGCTAGGAGAGTGGATTATCAGGGAGGCATGCAACCAGAGCCGACTCTGGAGAAAGACCGGAATCACCAATATTCCCATTGCCATCAACGTCTCCCCCCGACAACTCTCCTCCCCGGAATTCCCCCGGAAGATCGAATCCATCCTGATCGAAGAAGGCGTCCATCCCCACTCCATCGAGCTTGAGATCACGGAAAATCTTTCCATGATCTCCGGAGGAAAACTCTTTTCCGCGATCCATGATCTTCACCAGTCAGGCTTTCGGCTCTCCATCGATGACTTCGGCACGGGCTACTCCTCTCTCGGATATATGAAACGGTTTCGACTGCACAAGCTGAAAATAGACCAGTCGTTCATCAGGGGGCTCCCGGACAACCAGGACGATTCCATGATCACCGAGACCATCATCACCCTGGCCCGGAACTTCCGGATGAACGTAGTGGCCGAAGGGGTGGAAACGATGTCCCAACTCAACTTCCTCCGGGAAAGAGGGTGCACCGTCATCCAGGGATTCCTCCTTTCCCGGCCCGTACCCCCGGAAGAACTCTCTCTGTCTCTCCCGATGCCTGTCACTGGTCCATTTTCCGGGATCTGAAAAACTGAAATCCCTCCTGGCTCCCCCCTTCCTCGCCTTCCGGCTCATCATTGACAAAAGGCAAAGAGGGGGTATATTGGGGCATACCATTGACAATCAGTCAGATTTCCCTTCTGGCGGGAAAAATTTGGACCGACCGGTGGCTTGTGTCCGAAACTCCTCTTCCTCCTGGTTTCTCTATTCGCGTACGACCTGTGTGCACTGCCGCTGTTGCGCCTGTCCCCCATAAAGAAGGGAGTCGGAACGGGATACGGTATCCCGTAAATTCTCCTTAACCCAAACGAAGCGCTTTTCAACAGGGAGGGAATGGCCATGACAGCAGTCACGCTGAAACGGGAAGAAATTCTTCAAAAGGCGGAAAAAAAGGGGCGGATGGCTCTGGTCGATCCTGTTCCGGATCCGACAGAGGAAGGGATGTCGGTGTGGCAGGGGAACATCCGGGACTACTTCAATGGAGTTTGTGACGACCTCGTTGCCGAGTACCATGCGGAGGAAATGCGGGGAGAGATTCTCGCTGCCCTTGAAAAAGGGTTTGAAACGACCATTCGCAAACAGCCCGTCATGGATGTCCCCCCCGAAACAGCCGTCCATTTGCTGAAAGAAGTTTTCCGCCACATGCACTGACCCGCCATCACCCCGATCCCGAATCCGGGGCGGGGGCCATCACAAGGGGACCGGCGGTCCGGTCCCCTTGCCTTGATCGAGGATTCAGAGAGTCCGGGAAAAGAGAGGACCCTTGGGTGTATTCCTGAGGTACGTATCGAAGACCATCGCGATATTCCGCATAAAAACCCGCCCCAATGACGTCAGGACAATCCGGTCCGGACGGATTTCAAGAAGCCCGTCTGAGGCAAAGCCCTCGAGCTCCTTCAGTTCCCTTGCAAAATAACGGTCGAATTCCTCCCCGAAGGAATCGAGAGACCCTTTCCGATCCAGTTCGAGATCGCACATGATGCGGGTAATGACCGTCCGGCGAATCAGGTCATCCTTGGAGAGACGGTATCCCCGATGGATCGGAAGCTTTCCGTTCGATACCTGGGTCTGATAGTCGGGAAGGCCTTTGACGTTTTGCGCATAGACATCCCCGACCATGCTGATCGAAGTCACGCCCATCCCGACCAGATCCGCCTGGGCCTTTGTCGTGTATCCCTGAAAGTTCCGGTAAAGCGTCTTGGACTTCTGGGCAAGAGTCAGTTCGTCGTCGGGCTTGGCGAAGTGGTCCATTCCGATATAGACATACCCCGCATCAGTCAGCTTTTCTCCGATCAGCGTCATGAGTTCGAACTTCACTTCCGGACGCGGGAGATCCGGTTCCCGGATCAGGACCATGTGCTTCTTGAGCCAGGGAACATGAGCATAGTTGAAAATGGCAAGCCGATCGGGAGAAAGACGGACAATCTCATCGAGCGTATGGTCGAACCCCTTGACCGTCTGGAGGGGAAGGCCGTAAATGAGATCGATATTGATGCTGTGAAATCCCAGATCCCGACATTTCCGGTAGACCCGTTCGGTCAGTTCGATGGGCTGGATGCGGTTGACGGCCTTCTGGACCGATGGGTCAAAATCCTGTACGCCCATGCTGATCCTGTTGACACCGATCTCCCGGATGGTTTCGAGGTATTCGTCGGAGGCATGACGGGGATCGATCTCGATGGAGACCTCTCCATTCGCATAGTCCACATCGAACCAGCGATTGATCCGGGAAAAAAGAAGCCTGTTCTGTGCCGGGGTCAGGTTCGAGGGCGTCCCTCCCCCAAAGTGGAGCTGGACCACCTTCCGGCTTCGGGGAAGGAGCCTGCCCAGGGAGGCAATCTCCTCTCCCAGAATATCGATATAGTCAGCTGTCTTGCCCTTGTCGCGGGAGATGATCGTGCTGCACCCGCAGAAATAGCAGAGCGTGTCGCAGAAAGGCAGATGGAAATACAGGGAAAGAGGCTTGACCGGCGTTGTCAGGTTGGATCGGTCCAGTGCGTTCCGGTAGTCTTCCTCCGTGAAATCGGTCTTCCAGACCGGTGCCGTCGGATAACTGGTATATCGCGGCCCCGGACGATCGTACTTCCGAAGAAGTTCCTGGGAAATCTCCTGGGATACATGCATTTCAGAACCTCGTTCCGCTAAGTCAGAATCCGGACGTCATGACCTCGCCGTCCAGTTTTGTTTTTTCTATCCACCGGGCAGGGGCGCAGACAAACCAGACTGCACAAGCCGGACAAGATACTGGGCCATCGAAACGGATGTTTCAGGGAGGATCCCGTGCCCCAGATTGAAGATATACCCCGGACGATCCTTCATCTCATCAAGGATCAGACGGACTTCCTCCCTCAGGATTTCAGGACGCCCCAGAAGGGAAACCGGGTCCAGATTCCCCTGGATTCCCCTTGCCCCGGGCAGGCGCTCCCGAACCCTGGACAGGGAAAGACGCCAGTCCACCGAGACGACATCCGTTCCCGCAGAGGCCATTTCCTCAAGCAGGGCACAGCTTCCGTTCACATAAAGAATCGAGGGAACCCCGTACTTCCTGAGCGCATCCACAATCCGGCGCACATAGGGAAGGGCAAAGGTCCGATAATGGGAAGGTGCCAGGGAACCTGCCCAGGTATCGAAAATCTGGTAGGCATGGATCCCGGAGTCAAGCTGCATCGAAAGATAGCGGATGACCGTCTCGGTAATCCGTTCCAGCAGGTCATGGAGCGTATCCGGCTCCGAAAACATCATCCGCTTCACCCGGGAAAAATCCTTGGAAATCTCCCCTTCCACCATATAGGTCGCCAGCGTGAAGGGAGCCCCGGAAAACCCGATGAGGGGAACCCGGCCATCCAGGCGGCGGTTGATCTCCCGGATAGCCTCGGCCACAAATCCCGTCGAGGAAATCGGGTCCGGAACGACCAGGCGTCCGAGGTCTTCCCGGGTTCGGACAGGAGAGGGAAACGAAGGCCCCTTGTGTTCGGAGAAACGCAGTTCAAGACCCATCGCCTCGACAGGAATCAGGATGTCGGAAAACAGGATCGCCGCATCGACCCCCAGCATGTCGATCGGAAGGAGCGTGGCGCGGGCGGCCAGATCGGGCGTCTTGCAGAGGCCCAGAAAAGAGGTCTCTTTGCGAATCGCCTGATATTCGGGCATGTAACGTCCGGCCTGGCGCATAATCCAGACGGGCGGACGCTCGGTTTTTTCTCCCCGGCAGGCTCTCAGGAAAAGGTCGTTCTTAAGCGGCATTGTCATTCGGGTGACCTTTCTTCTCCGGGAATCGCGTCTGAAACGGACTCTCCTCCAAGATTAATGACCGGCCACTTCGGAAGTGGCGTGCGGCCCAGTTTCAGAAGACGACGGATCCGGTGCTCGAGATACTCCAGAAGGAGCGGATGATCTCCAAAAGGCGGAGTCACGATCACGTCCCCCTGAAAACCTGTCCTGGACCTGTAGGTTTCGCCCAGCCCCCTGATTCGGTCCATCAGAACCCCTTCAAACAGGAAATATGGCAGAAGGACAATCCGATCCTGTGCCTTCGGATCAAGCTGTTCAAGAACGCTGGAAAGCTTCGGCTCCGTTACACTGATGAAAGAAAAAAAGGGGAGTGCTCCCTTGCGGCGCTCCCACAGGCGTCTCCCCTGGTAAAAGAGCGACGCGTTGGCATTGGGATCCAGGCTCCCCCTGCCGATGACGATCAACGTTTCCCGAATGTCGGGCTCCTTCGGAGGAAGAAGATCGAGCAGAACGGAAATGACGGTCTGGTCGGTGCCAAACCCCCAGTCCCGGATCAGTCCCAGGCCGGGATGCTCCCTTTCCGCATGAGCAGCGTATGCCGCCATATCGCTCTTGGAGTGGCCTGCATCAAAGAGCAGGAGAGGAACAAGCGCAACGCCGTCGACAAGCGGGGCAAGCCGGGAAATGGAGCTGCTGACTTCCGGAAGAGCATGCTCGATAAAACCGATCTCGATCGGAAAATCTTCACGAAAGCGTTCCCGGAGGCATTCAAATGCCCTCAAAGCGTGGAGATTCCCTCGTTCTTCGGGACTCCCGTGAACGACAAGAACAATCCCCCACCTCTTTTTTTGTCCGACGGAGGAGACTCCCTTCCCTGCGGAGTCGGATGATCTGGGCTTCTGCATAGGAGGGATTATACGGTCCGGTCGGCAGGAGGTCAACGAAAGACCCGGACGAACACGGATCAGAAGAATTTTCTCCGGGGCAGGAGTCTCCTTCCCAGAACATAAAGGAACCCTCCCACCATGAGATCCGAAAATCCGAGAACCCATTCATGGATGAAAAATGCAACGGATGCGTTGAAAAGAAAAACGCAAAGATAAAGTGCCGGGGGTCCCAGTCGATCCGCCATGGACACGGATGGCCGGGAGAGGGAGGAATCCGGCCCACAACGGGATCCGAAAGAGAATGGAAGATTCCAGGCCAGAAGGATCAATGCCCCCACAACCCCCCATCCGATAAAATTCGAAACGGGAACACCGAAATACGCTCCTCCTTCGGGATAATAATAGATCTGCCCGAGAAACCACCTGTTTCCCCGGAGAGAAACGGGATCGATCACGACATCGATCATGACAAAGAACACCGTTGCCAATGCCCATCGAAAGAGGCGTTCCCGGGAGGGCTTTCCGAGAAGCTCCGGCAGCGGTCTCCCCTCGAACCATCCGACCATTCCGAGGCTGGCGACCATCAGGAACGAAAAGGACATGGAATCCATCAGTGGGAGCGGCCCAATCCAGATCTCCCGATGCAGGGTCGTCGGCAGATAGACGTAATGCCCGAAGGGAAACCATCCTGTTGTCCGGGAGGATGCGTATTCGCATCCGTACGCAATCAGGTAGGCGGACAGGAAACGGAGGACGGCGCCCCGCCAGCCACAAGCCCGTGCCAGGAAAAACAGGCCGACGATCCAGAAGAGGAAAACATACCAGCGAAAGAGAATCGTATGAAGGAAAAGATGCACCAGGCAATCTCCCTCGGCTAACCGCCCGCCCTGGAAATCAGGATGACTCCGATCGTGATCAGCATGATCCCGGCCCATCGCCGGGGAGACACCGGCTCTTTCAGGAAAACCCTGGCAAGGAATGCTGTCAGGACATACCCGAACCCGGTCATGGGAACGACCAGGCTGACAGGAACCCTCTGGATCAGGGAGAGGAGGAGAATATAGTAGATGGCCTGAAGAAAAACCCCGAAGCCGACTCTCGGATTGCTCAGGATCCGGAGAAACCGGGACTTTCCCTCTTCAGGGAGCGGTGAAGAAGACTCCCTCATCCCCCTCGCCAGAAGGATAAACCCGATATCCTCGAGAAGCAGCGCAATCAGAAAGACCAGCAGGAAGGTTGCCGGAGACAGGGAACCGAATTTCAGGGCGCGCCCCCTTGGGCGGAAGTGAAAGGAATGTTTCGGGAAGAATCGTCCAGCGCCATCAGGGTTCCATCCCGGCGGATCCGGTAGAGATGGCCCCGCCAGACAATCCGTGATCCGAAACTGCCAAGATAAAGAACCAGGGACAGGAGTTCACGGACGGGAAACAGAAGGAGGTCTTCTTTCCGGAAGGGCCGTCGCACCGGCTCGGACGCGATCGCTCCGAGCGCTCCGAAATGGATCAGATAGAGAACGATCGCCACCTCCCAGAAAACGGGGCGATCAACGAGTTCTCCCAGCCATCCCCCAAGAAGCAGGAAAATAAAGGGTCGCGTCAGGATCGAAAACGCATAGCCGACAGGACGGCAGTTCCGATAGGTCCGGACCCATCGTATCTCGTGCTGCCACAGTGAGACAAAAGACTCATCCGCAATCTGGGCATCCACCATGTAGGGAGAAAGAAAAATACGGTATCCGGCACGAACGACCTTCTGTCCAAGATGATAGTCATCGGCCAGCACCTCGGTCAGGGAGGAGAATCCCCCCGCTTCTTCCAGCACATTCTGCCGGATCAGCATCGTCGGACCGAACGCGAAATCAATCGGAAACAGCAGATAAGCGACGAGAGACTGGGGAATCGCCTCCGTGTTCAGCATCAGGGAGGCCAACCGGGAAGACCAGCCTCCAGTCGGCGTTCCCCGCTGCAAACAGGTCACCATTCCGATGGAGGAATCCTCAAGAAGGGGACGTACGATCTTTTTCAGATAGGACGGATCCACCCTGATATCGCTGTCGTTCAGGAGAATGAGATCCGCGCTTTCTCCCTGGAACGCCCTGCTGACATTGTTCATCTTCCGGTTCGCCCCCGAATGCTCGGCGACAATCTTCAGGCTCACCCTGGAAGGGTATTGCCGAACAAGCCGCTCGATCAGCACGACGACGGGATCCATCGGATCCCCTGCCACGAACAGGATCCTGAAATCCGGATAGTCCTGCCGGACAAAGGAGAGGAAGTTCTGTTCTGCGCCTTCATCGATCCCCTTGACCGGCTTGATCATCAGGAGAGAAGGCCAGGAGGAAGCATCGGGAGGCGGAAGGGACGATTGACCGAGAAGCTTTCTGGAGCCCAGAAAGGCGAGAAGATCGAAAAAGACCCCGACCCCGCCAAGCCCAAGAAAGACAATGGCCAGAATCATGGAAGCCCGGGCGAGTCCGGGATCGGGGATCATCAATGGAACCGGCAAAACGCGCTCACTGGCCGACCGGAGACTTCAGCGCCTCCTTTCGACGGGCCATGAAACGAAAATACTCCCCGGCCTCACGGATGATCTTCTTCCGTTCCGTGCTGCTCAGGAGGGCTTTCTTCAGAACGCGGGCAATATAGCGTGGACGGTAGTAGAACTTCCGGTAGAACTTGGGGACAGCCATGAAGATTTCCCGTGACCCGATTTCCGGATAGCTTACGTTGCAGGTCTGGTAACCCTCGTCGGAAACCATGCTCGACTCCATCAGGTAACCATTGTCCTTCGCAAAGTTATAGAAGTGTGTTCCCGGATAGGGAGAAGCCAATGAAACCTGGAGGGTCTCGATATCCATTTCGCAGGCAAAGCGGATGGTTTCCTCGATCGTTTCACTGTTTTCTCCGGGAAGACCGACGATGAAGGTCCCATGAATCTTCATTCCCAGCTGATGGGCATTGCGGGTGAATTCGCGCGCCTGATCGACACGGATCCCCTTCTTGACATTGTTCAGGATCTCCTGATTTCCGGATTCGTATCCCACAACCATGACGCGGCAGCCAGACTCCTTCATGAGCTTCAGCGTTTCGAAGTCCACATTGGCCTTGGAGTTGCATCCCCACGAGAGATTGAACTGCTTCAGTCCACGGGAAAGTTCCCGGGTCCTCTCGCGATATTCGGTCAGCGTGTCGTCGTCAAAGAAGAGTTCCCTGATTTCCGGATAGGTCTTCTTGATATACGCCACCTCCTTGAGGACGTTTTCCACGCTCCGCGTCCGGTAGACATTCCCCGAAAACGTCTGGGGCCAGAGGCAGAAGGTGCATTTGCTGCCACACCCCCTTCCGGTATAGATCGAAACGTAGGGGTACTTCATCCAGGGAATCTCGTAATCCCTGATATCGAGGTCTCTCCTGTAGACCTCCGAAGCAAAAGGCAGGTCGTCCAGGTTCTCGAGCACCGGACGGTCCGGAGTGGAATAGATCTGCCCGTCCTTGCGGTAATGGATGCCCAGCACCTCATCCCATGGCTTCCCGTTGGCAATCTCCGGGACGGCATGATCAAACTCCTCGCGGACGACGAAATCGATGACCGGATCGGCCTTCAGCGTCAGCTCCGGCAGCACGCTGGGGTGGGGACCCACAAAACCGACGAGAATCGAAGGATTGAGCTCCTTGAAGCCCTTGGCTGTCAGGATGTCGTTCTGAAGGGACGGGGTACTGGTATAGAGGATGACCATATCAAAATCGGTGGCCAGGGAAAGCGTCTTGTCGCGGTCCCATCCCAGCGGAGGGGCGTCCACGACGCGGGAATTCGGCAACATCCCGGCAGGATAGGTCAGCCAGGTGGGATACCAGAAAGAGCGCACCTCACGGGTCGCCTGGTAACGGGCTCCCGCGCCTCCATCGAAATCATCAAAGGACGGCGGGTTCAAAAACAGGGTCTTAAGCGGCATGGGATCTCCAATAGCGATGAATGTTATCCGACCGTTCAGTGGGTTTCGATGAACTCTTCCTCTGTAGACTCGTTTCGGGTCACAGACGGCTCAAAACCCTTGGCCCGGGAAATCTCCATCAACTTCAGAATAACCCCTTCTATCAGCCATTCGGGGGTCGAAGCGCCAGCCGTCACGCCTACCCGTTCTCCACCGGAAAACCAGCCCGCATCAACCTCGCTGGCGCTGTCGACCAGATAGGACGCAGGGCACAGTCCGGCGGAAACCTCCTGCAGACGGCGGGAATTGGCACTGCTCATCGAACCGACCGTAATCATGACATCCATGTCTCCGGCGATCGCCAGGGCCGAAGTCTGTCTTTTCTCCGTTGCATCACAGATTGTGTTGTGGATCTCAAGCTGAGGGTAGCGTGCCATCAGAAGATCCAGAATCTCGTCAAAATACTTGATGCTCTGGGTGGTCTGGGAAACAAGAGCCACAGGACCATCGGTCAGGGGAAGCGAATCGATTTCTTCTTTTTTGTGGAAGATATGGATATTTTCCTCGGCAACTCCCTGAACCCCCATCACTTCGTCGTGATTTTTCTCTCCCAGGAGAAAGATCATGTAGTCCCTGGAGGCGAGGGTCTTCACAATCCGGTGGATCTTCGAGACCAGGGGACAGGTCGTGTCCACCACTTCAAGATTCCGGGCACGCGCATCTGCGATCACTGCGGGAGATACTCCGTGGGCACTGATCAGGAGTGTTCCCTTGTCCACTTCCTGGACCTCATCCACCGACAGAACCCCTCGATCGGAAAGATCCTTCACCACATGGGTGTTGTGGACGATTTCGTGCAGGATGAAAACAGGACCCGTTGCCGCCTCGGCGGTCTTGTGCGCCAGGTTGATCGCACGTTTCACGCCCACACAGACTCCCGCATACTCTGGAAGAAAGATATCCATATGATTTCGACTCCTCTCGATATTTGTGAACACGGGGAACAAAGGCCCCGATCCCGCGTCTCTCTTGACTAGCGTCCCGGACCTGGAAACGGCCTGATGGCCCTGCCCAGATACTCGGGGGTCGAAAAGTACTCCACAGCGTCCCGGAATGCATCCTCCACCGGGGTCAGGACCAGCCCGAGCTCCTGCACAGCCTTTTCTCCGGAGTAAAACATCATCTTGTGCGCCATTCTGACTCCGTCGAGCGGAACCAGCGGCTCCCGGCCCGTCACCCGGGAAACTCCTTCGGAAAGATAGGCCAGGGGAAGGAGAACCGGACGCGGAATCCGGACATTCGGAGCAGGGATCCCGGTGATTTTTTCCAGAATACCAAAAACATCCCGAAGAAGCAGGTTCCTGTTCGCCAGGATATACCGCTCCCCTACCCGACCTTTACGGGCCGCCAGAAGATGCCCCTTCGCCACATCCCGAACATGGATGACGTTGAGCCCCGTGTGAACATAAGCCTTCATCATGCCTCTCATATAATCCAGCACAATCCGGCCTGTCGGCGTGGGCTTGATGTCCCGTGCCCCGATCGGGGCACTCGGATTGACGACCACGACCGGAAGCCTGTCCGAGTAGCTGAGCGCCACTTGCTCAGACATATACTTGGACAGTTTATATTCCCCGATCAAGGTCTTAGTGTCAACAATCATCTCTTCCGTGATCGGAACTGAATCTTCACCGGCTCCCAGGGCGGCAACGCTGCTGCAGTAGACGATCTTCTCCATCCGGAGTCCGAGACAGGCATCCAGAAGGGTCCTCGTTCCTTCGACATTCGTCCGGGTCATCTCTCCTTTGACCCTGGACCAGAGACGGTAGTCGGCCGCAACGTGGAAAAGATGGGAGGTCCCTTCCAACGCCTTTCTCAGCGAAACAGGATCCCGCAAATCCCCTTCGACCCACTCCACATCCGTGGAGAGTGCCGGAAGATTCCTCCGGTCGCTCCGGGGACGGATCAGACAGCGAACCCGGTAGCCGTCCGACAAAAGCTCGGACGCCACCCACGATCCGACGAAACCTGTCGCCCCCGTAACAAGTGCCGTGGGTTTCGAGAAAGACCTTTCCATATTTTCCTGATCCCCCTTCCGTTTTCCTAATTTCCCCGGATTGGCTATGATGGAGTGATAGCTTTGATCAGAATCCCTTACCCGAAAGGTCTTCAGATAACGATGAACCGCCGCTTCGCATCCATCCTGCTTCTGTCCTTTCTCTCCCTGTCCGGATGCTATACCGCAAGCATTCCGCTGAACAACCAGCAGGCCCTTGACCAAACGGGGCTGGTCCTTCCGGACACATACTTTCCTTCCCGGAACATGGAGCGTACGCTCCTGCCCATCCTCAGAAAGCATGGATTCCACTGGAACAACCCCCGGTACTCCCTGGGCCATCATCTCATCTCGGGAAACCGGCTCGTCCTCGTCTCCACCGACGGGCGGATCACCGTCCTCCGGTATTTCGCCAGGTTCCATGACAGCGGATTTCTCATCAACCGCTACAGGGTCACCCGCTCCGGAGACCTCGTCCAACGGGGAAACACCGTAGCGAAGGGACTTCTGGACTGCATCTACAACCGTCCCGGAACCGTGTTCGGATCTTACCGGAAAGTGTCGTTTCCGACCGTTCTCGCAGACGGTCTCTTTGTGGGGGCGGTCAACACCTTTCTCTTCCCGGTTCTGACCACATGGTGCGAAACGGTGGACAGGCTCCCCCTCTCCTATCATTCCCTGTCAGTGACCCGGGACGACAATCTGTCCCGACTGCTGAACAACCTCCGGGAACAGGCCGGATCCGCACACTCCCCAACGGGTCAGAACGGAAAGCCGATCCCCACGAAGGTCACGACCCCGGCTTCGGTCGAATAGCCCAAATCCATTCGTCCGACAACATCCGGTTTTACCAGAGCCCTGAACCCAATCCCGGGATTGATGGCATAATTGCCCGGATTCAGCGCCTGGGCCTCCGTCTGGAATACTTCCCCAACTCCCACAAAGGGGGCGATCTGCCATTCGCTGTTGACCCCCATGAGGTTCATGTCAAAAGCCTTGAGACGGTCTTCCAGATTGAAGATTGCCGCGTCATATCCGTAAAACCGGCCGTTTCCGAACCCTTCCAGCGTAAACGGCCCTCCCAGCATGCTCTGGGCAAAGAACGGAATGTTCGGACCGTTCATGAAATTCATCATTCCCCTGATGGCGACAACATTCTGGTCGCTCTCTCCGTAGGTGATCCACGTCTTGTATTCGACGTTGAACCGGTCGAACACACTTTCCTGTCCCGGAGTCAGATTCTGGTCCAGTTCGGCAAACGCCCGGGCATAGGTCCCTTCCGTCGGGATCAGGTGGTTGTCCCGGGTATCGTAGGTCACATTGGCCCGGTGCGTGTAAATGACCGCCCCCTGGGAAAATCCGTTCACTCCGGGAAACAGTGCCCCGGAATAGGGAAGACCGGGATACTGCCCGGGAGAAGCCCCGTAGGACCGGTAGCGTTCCATCAGCCACATCCGGACTTTCATGGAGTCGGCGTTGACCCCCGCCGCAATGTGGGCCGATGTTTCCGAAAGCGTATAGTTGCTCTGGTTCGAGAAAAGGGAATTCGGTCCCAGCCCGTAGAACCGCGCCATCGGATTCTTGAAGTTCTTGGTACGGACATCCAGGATGTATCTCCCTCCTCCGGCAGCCAGATCCCGGTAGTGCACCTCATAGAAGTTCATGAGGGAGTTGGACTGGATTGCCATGGCGTGCCAGCGTCTCAGGTTCCCTTTGTAGTACCTGTAGTACCGGACACCCGCTTCCATCCCCATAAAAGGGTTGTACATGATCGACGGTGCCAGGATCGAGGTGATCCGTCCGCTGGGCTGGGCATAAAGGATCGGGATGAGCGTTCCGATCGTGGGACCGGAGTTGTAGGATTCCCCAATCGCCGG
>DAIEST010000051.1 GCA_027346125.1 Leptospirillum sp.
GGATATTCCGACTACTCTTCCAAAAAAGACATCCAGATCCGTCCGATGCCCGTCAGGGTCAAACGTTCCGGGATCATCTTCAGGAGCAATCACTACCGTCCGGCCAGGGGCTCGGTCCGACTGAACCTCGGTTCCAGACACCTGACGACAGTTGAGGTCCAGGATACAACCAAACCACCGAAACATCCGGCCAACCCGGGGAATACCTCTCCGGGGCAACCGGCTCCGGCCATCCGGCCCCTTTAGGAGGCAATACACGCAGATGAAATCCCTGAGACCGATCTTCTGGCACCAGGGGCTGTTCCTTCAGCCCCAGCATTTCCAATTGGCCGACGCCTATACGATGGAGTTGACCCGGCCCCTTCTTGACACCGTTCTTCCGCATGGATGGGGCGTCCGCCAGGTCGATATCCAGCCTTCGGCCCTCAGTCGGGGTTCGGCCCACGTCAACTCCCTCTCCATGGTCTTCCAGGACGGAAGCTTCGTGCAGTATCCTGGCAACGCGGTCATCCGGCCCCGTTCCTTCGAAAAGGACTGGACCTACCAGGACAGGCCCCTCACGATTTATGCGGGACTCCGCCGGTTCAAGGAACAGGACGGGAACGTCACGGTCGTTTCCAACCTGGACTCCGAGGGAGACACCCGATTTCTCTCCCTGTCCGACCCCGAAGAAGTGAACGACCTGTACGGAGAGGGCCCTCCGGCTTCGGTCAAAACGCTGTATTTCAACGTCCGTCTCTTCTGGGACAACGAAATCCAGAACCTTGAGCATTACAACCTCGTTCCTGTGGCACAGGTCCTTTGGGAAGGCGGCGTCATCAAGGTCAGTCCTTCCTTTATCCCTCCCTCCCTTTCGCTGAACACCTCCCGGAACCTTTCAAGCCTTGTCCAGGAGATCCGGAACGAATGCGCCAGCCGCGCCCGGCAACTCGAGGAGTTCAAAAGCCCAAGAGACGCCAAGACCGAAGGGATGGACGCCGGATACATGATCTACATCCTGGCGCTTCGCACCCTGAATCGTTATGTTCCCCTGCTGTATCACTACGCCGAAAGCGAACCCCTTCACCCGTGGGTTCTCTATGGGACGCTCCGGCAGATGGTGGGGGAAATCAGCACATTTTCCGACCGGGTCAACTTTCTGGGAGAGTCCGATCTGTCGGGCGAGCCCCTGCCTCCCTACGACCACCAGGATATCTGGGGATGTCTCACCAAGGCCCAGACAGTGCTCTTTACCCTCCTGAACAATCTGACCGTGGGACCCGATCTCATCATCCGGCTCGAACACGAAGAGGAAGCCTATAACGGAGTCCTTTCCCAGTCCTTTTTCTCCCCCCGTACCCGGTACTACCTGGTGGTCAAGACCGAAGAGGATCCGGAACGGAGCCTCTCGTCCTTCCTGGACAATGCGAAAGTCGGACCGCCGTCCATCATGTCCTCCCTGATCCGGAGAGCGCTTCCTGGCGTTGAGCTCACCAGCATGAGCGGACCGCCACAGGGGCTCCCGAGGAGACTCAACGCACAATATTTCCGGATCGAGGCCCATGACCCGGTCTGGGATGCCATCCGGCAGGAAGGAGCGATCCAGATCTATTGGCCAACCGCCCCGGAAGGGGCCATGATCGATCTCATTGGAGTCAGATGATGATGACGCTCTCCGATTGTCTTATTCCCGTTCTGGCCTATCTCAAGGACAAGCTCGACCGTACCCTTCCCGAAACGGACAGGCTCCGCCAGGAGATCCTGGACAGGATCGACTCCGCCCGTTCCATCGCGAGGAAATCCGGCATCTCCGAAAAAACCTTCGAAAGCGGCCTTTTTCCGGTGGTCGCCTGGATCGATGAAAGTTTGATGTGTGCCAATTGGCCGGGGTCGATCGACTGGAGAAAAGACCTGCTGCAGAAGAGTTTCTTCAAGATCAGCAACGGTGGAGTGGAGTTCTACAGGCGCATGCCCCTTCAGGAAACAACCGACCCGGAGACTCTGGAAATCCTCTCTGTCTATTACATGGTCCTCCAGTTGGGGTTCAAGGGACAATACGGTCTGGAACGGAACGAACACGAATCCCTGAAAGTCAGGAAACATCTCCAGACCATTCTCGAACCGGATCGGACCGCCCTGGAACGGGGAAAGATCTTTCCGACTGCCTATCTGGCCATAGAAGATCCTGCCCAGACGACAAAAGTGGCCTCCCGGAAATCCCTGAATACGGTTTTTGTCTGGGTCGTCCCGTCGGTGATGGTCCTCATCCTCTTCTTCCTGTATGACAGGATTATCCAATCAATGGCCCAAAACGTGATCGGACACCTCCATTGAATCGGAGATATGGTAATGATTAAAAAAATTCTGAATCCCCTTCTGATGCTCCTTCTGGCGCTCTCCCTGTTCGTCGCGATGTGGCTGTTCGGCGCCTACGAACACTGGCCCATCTGGCTTTCCCTTTTTTCCGCGGCCATTGTCGTTCTGATCGCATTTTCCAGCCGGAGGATCCTTCTGTTCGCCAGAAAGACCGCCGCCCAGCAGAAACTCAGGTCATCTGCCATCCTCGACAAAAAGTCCGAACGTCTTCTTTCGATTCAGACAGTCTGGAAAACAGCTCTCTCTACCCTCCGCTCCTCTTCCCGGGGGAAGGGCGGAAACCCGATCACCACGTTGCCTTTTTTCATGGTGCTGGGAAACGGAGCGACAGGAAAAACGACCCTTCTGGCAAACGCGAACGTCCCGATCCGTTTCCGGAACCCTTCTCCCCAGAAGGACCCGCCGCCCACCGATACCATCGAATTCTTTTTCGAAGACAAGGCTATCCTTCTCGATACCTCAGGACGGTATGTGAATCTGGAGCAGAACGCCGATGTCAACCAGGAATGGGAACTGATCGTCAGTCTCTTGATGCGGAGCAGGAGGAAAGAGTCCCTGAGCGGAGCCGTCGTCACGATTTCAGTGGAGGATCTCTGGACGCTGGACAGTGTTCGGCTTTCACAGATTTCGCAAAACATCCGGCAACGGATCGATTCCCTGATGCGTTCCACGAATACCCGATTCCCCGTGTACGTCATGGTTACCAAACTTGACCTTCTGGCGGGGTTCAAGCATTTTGTCACCACGCTCCACGAGCCCCGCACCGATGAGATTCTGGGGTATCTGTCCAAGCCCGAAGACCAGTGGAGCCAGACGCTGGAAAAAGCCCTGGACAGCATGGTCGGACGGATACGGACCATCCTGTTCCCACGGGCCGATCTGGGAATCAATTCGTCCGACGGACTGGTTTTTCCCCTCGAGCTCCAGTCCCTAGAGCCCCTTCTCTCCTCTTTTCTCAAGGGCCTGTTCGAACCGTCCCCGTATCTTGAGCTACCATCCTTCAGGGGTCTTTTTCTCTCCAGCGGAACGATCCGGGGATCCCGATTTTCTTCGGTGCTGGGCAATGCGGAAGGAGAGCGGGACGAACAGGAAGTCGAAATTCTGGATGTCACCTCTTCGATCGCGCTCCAGTCTGAACAGAAAAGCCTGGGCAAAGGGAAAAGCGCCGCAATGGAAGGCCGTCGGGAGCGCGCGGTCCTGACGGGATCCGCCACCCCATCCGCACCCCTCCAGACAGGCGTTTTCCTGAAAGAATTCTTCACCGACCTCCTTCCGGCCGACCGATCCCTTTATACTCCACTGGGGATGATGGCCCGATGGAGACGTTTTTCATCCAACATTCTTCTTGTGAGCTGGTACGGGGTCAACGTCCTGGCAGGTCTTTACTTTTCTTATTCTTTCCTGGTGACCTATCGCACAGTCAGGACGCTCGAAGACCGGCAACCGAGCCAGGTCCAGCTGGGCGGGGACTTCCACCAGAACCTTGAAAATCTTGAGCGATACCGGAGCCTTGTCGACTGGATGTCTCAAAAAGACCGGTCGCTCTCCTTCCATCTGCTGGCATTCTCCGGACAGGTAGGCGCGATCGAAGACCGGATGAAGGGCCGCTTTACCGACCAGTTCAACAAAGCGATCCTTCCGGGGTTAAACGCAACCCTCCGGACGAAGATCCGTTCTCTCCTCAACGACGATCCCCATAACCACCTGGCCGATTACGCGGAGATTCTGGTGAGACGGATCAACCTCATCCGGGATCGCACGAAAGGAATGGGATATGACGACCTGAAACTCCAGCCGCAACCCGGAACGCAGGACATCGCCACCATCGATCCTTCGATCTCCCCGCAGGAAGCCCGGCATTTTTCCGACCTGTACCTGGCTTACATCGCCTGGGTCCCCAATGGATCCATCGGCCCCAACCAGGACCTTCTCCAGTCCCTCCTTCTCGAGGTCGAACAGACTGTTCCCGATTTCCACTGGCTTGTCGACTGGGTCAACACCCAGAATCTTCCCACTGTTACGCTGGCTACCTTCTGGAAAGGAACGGCCAGTCCGAACGAGGACAGAACCATTCCGGCCTCCTATACGAACGGTGGAATGAGACGCATCTTCAACTTTCTCTCCGAAGTCCAGACGGCCAGTCCTCCAAACTTTCCCATTGCCGACCACGAAAAATCCTTCCTGGCCTGGTACAGGATCCGGAAAGAGGAGGCATGGCTCCGCTTTGTCCGGGAGTTTGCCCAGGGAGAATCCACCCTGGCAGACGCGATCCAGTGGAAAGGATTCTTCCAGAGTCTTCCCGCGATCGGGAACCCCTATGTCGCTCTTGCGGACCGGCTGACAGTCGAGTTCCCCCCCAGCCAGGACAGTCGTCACGAACGCTGGCAGGATCTCCTCCGGAGAATCATCCGGATCGAGAAATCCCGGGCGCAGGCCGGATTCGTCTCCCGCATCAAGGGATACGCGAGCATCCTGAACGAGTCGGGCAGCACCGGCACCCATCAGGGAGCAGGTCAGGGCCAGAGATACTTCGTGTCGATGATCGCTGCCAGCAAGGCTTATACGAGATTTTCCTCGGATCTGGCAGAGGCTGTGGGAGATGGTCTCCAGGGAAGGGGGCACGCGCTGGCGCTGACTGCCGACTTTTTCTCGTTCAATCATCATTCGCACAACAAGAAGCCCGTCCTGGTGGATATGGCGGACGCCCTTTCCACCATGCGAAAAGAGCTCATCTCACAACATGATCCGAAGGAGCTCATCGTTTGGAGTCTTGTCGCAGGACAGTTCGGCAGCGCCCTCGATTTTCTGGATCGTGAAGCGGCCTGCGAAATCAACGACCGCTGGATCGCCAGTGTCGTCTCTCCGGCACAGGCATCGCTCACTTCCAGGGAACTGGATCATTTCCTGCTCGGATCCGGCGGAACCATTCCCTCATTCATGGAAAAAACGATGAAACCTTTCGTCACGAGAAGAGCCAACGGATACAGGCTGATCAGAAAGGATGGCTATGGAGTCGCCATCTCTCCAGAATTTCTCGTGTTCATCAACACGGCGATCTCGGGACGGAGGTCCCTCGAACTCGCCATGAAAAAAACCGAACTGGAAAGCAAAAAACGTCATCTCGATCTTGTCACCCTGCGTCAGTCTCTTCAAAAAGAAGACCAGACCGATTCGAAGAAGATCCTCCGGATGACCAAGAAACAGTTTTCAGTAGTTCTGAAGGCCCTACCAACCGATGTCAACGAGCACACGCTCTCCCGTCCGTATCTGACACGGCTGACCCTGGAATGCGCACAGAAAACCCATGTCCTCAACAACTTCAATCTCCCCGTACGCAGTTCCTGGACATGGTCACCGCTCGTCTGCGGGAATACCACCCTCGATATCCGTATTGGAACGCTGACGGTGACCCGGAGCTACCCCGGACAGAACGGATTTGCCCATTTTCTGGGAGAATTCTACCAGGGAACACTCCGTCTCACTCCCCAGGATTTTCCGCTGGAGAAGGACGCTCTCGTCAACCTGCACGTCTCGCACATCAATGTTCGCTTCCGCTTCACAGGAGCTCATGCGCTCCTGTCCCAATACAAACAGTACCAATTGGCCCAGGCTTCCCAAGAGAGCGTCCGCGAAAAGATCCGGAAAATCGACTCAGAGCTCTCGATTCTGGACCAGAACGACCTGGATCAACAGAAGACGTTACTCAAGGACAGGCCATTCGCCACCCATAAGATTCCGTCCCGGATCGCCAACTGTTTTCCGGGAGAGCCGGAAACATCTCCGCAACCGTCGGAAGCTCCCCCCAGCAATCTATAGATCATCCGAGAGAGACTGACCGGGAAAGGACACATCAGGATATGGCACTTCAATCACTCGGGGAACTGGGAAAAAAGGCAATATCGAAGGAATCTCCTGCCGGAAAGGAGGTCCGGGAACTCGAGGATTTTCTCGAGCTTCAGTCCGAGATCGACCGTTCCCAGTCGGTTTCCGCGGCAACGCCGGTCGACTGGAAAAAAGTTCAGCATCTCTCCACATCCATCCTGGACACCCAGGGAAAAGACATCCTTGTCGCCTGTTACCTTTCGGTAGCCCTGACCCGGAACGAAGGGTCTACGGGATTTCTGGCAGGTCTTTGCATCCTGAATGATTTTGTCGAAGGATATTGGGAAATCCTCTTTCCCCCGCTCAAACGGATCCGGGGAAGGCGCAACGCCATCACCTGGTGGGGAGAGTGCCTTCAGGAGATTCTGCCGACACTGGAATCCCCCGCACTTTCTCCGGAAGACCTGGCCACCGCCAAGTCGTTGATCCGGAACCTGAACGCAACCCTGGGAGAAAAGGACCCGGACGGACCCCTGCTGAACGCACTTATTCCCTTGGTTTCCGCCCTTCCCGTCCGGGAGATTGAACCTCCCCCAAAAACGGGAGAAACGTCCTCATCCCCGCCATCTCCCACACCCGCCTACCAGGAACCGGCCACTGTCCAGAAAAGTTCTGCTGAACCTTCCTTTCTTCCGGAAAGCGACCCGGAAGAGACGCTGGAGCAAATCTATCTTGCCTTGAAAAACGTTTCGGAAACCATCCAGGAATCCGTCCCTACCGACTTCCGCAGCTATCGGTATGCGCGAATGTCCCTGTGGGATTCGATTACTGATCTTCCGGATTCACACAACGGGATCACCCGGATTCCTCCACCACCCCATCCGGTCCAATCCGCGCTCTCATCTATGCTGGAGTCCGGAAACCGGGAGGATCTGCTGGCTTTTTGCGAAAAACAACAACTCACCTATCCGTTTTGGCTTGATCTGTCTTTTCATGGGGCGGACACGCTCGAACAAATGGGAGAGGAAGGAAAACAGGCTTGCGAAGCCCTCAAAGAAGAAGTTCGCTTTCTGACCGGGCGACTCCCCGGAATCGAATTCCTCGCATTTTCCGATGAAACGCCGTTCCTGTCTCCTTCCGGCCGGGAGTGGGTCGAGCATCTCAGGTCCGGAGAAGAACATTCTCCGGACGGAAATCGGGATGCGCTTTCCGTGTCCGCGATCCTGGAACCCGTCCGTCTAATGATCGGGGAAGAGCGCTTGCCGGAGGCAGCCAGACGATTCGAAGAAGCCAGGGGATCCGCCCCGACAGGGCAATTCCGGTTCTTGTTGAACACAGAATTCCTTTCGCTTGTCATCGGAAAAGGACGAGATTTTCCTGTCGAAATTCTTGCGCTGTCTCTCCTTCTGGAAATGGAGCGGATCGGACTCCAAAACTGGGACCCCTCCCTTTGCAGACGGGTCATTCCATTGCTCTATCAGGTTTTTTCCCAAAGCGATGATGCCTCGCTTCAGCAGAAAGCAGACGAACTCATGCGATGGCTTGTCGAACTGGACCTGTCCAAAGCAGTCGAGATCTTTCAGAAACGACGATGATCACAGAAGAATCAGAAAACTTTGGATAGAATACCCAATGATTAACGATCCATGAATCAATCGTCAGGTATTCTGAACACTCTTCATCCTTCCTTAAAATCAACGCGAGGGGTCCAATCATGGCGGTCATCACGTCGGGTAAAGAATCCGACAACGGAAAAGAACATGACGAAATCGCTCGGGAGTTGTTCGAGAGCCGCAGGAGAGCTTTCTATCAGGAACTGGCCCGCCTGATCCGGATGAGAACCGATATGAACCTTCCGGATCTGATCGGCGTGCTTGAGTCCACGGGAAAGTATCCCCGAAACATTCTCCATAACATTGCCAAGAAGCTCCGGGACGGAGAAACGTCTTTTTCGGGAGCCATCCGGGAATGGGCTCCCCTTCGGGACTCGGTCATCCTGAACCTGTCCGATAAAAGGTCCTGTCCGCTCGAATCGGCGCTCGATTTTTTGGTGGAGTTTCCGGATTAGACACCAGATGTGCGGTTTGGGAAGGATCCTTGCCGGAACCGGGTTCAGTTTCCGGCAAGCAGTCTGACCGGACGAAGACGCCAATCCAGCCCGGGACAGGAAACCCTATGGACCGGAACGAACGCCGCCGGAGCGATTACGGGAGCCCTGGCATCGGCACGTCTTGACAGACCCGGAAGGCCTCGTCCCAATCCGGCGTTCCCCGGCTTTCAGGGATCCGTTCAAGGATCACCCGGACCCGTCTGGCATCGTCCGGAGACAGTCGTGCCAGGGAGAGCGAGGCCTTCAAGGCCAGTCCGAACGCACCGCTGGAAATCGCCTTCTCCAGCGCTTCGCGAAACAACCGCTCCGCTGGTTCCCGACTGTTTGGCCCGATCATGAGCCGGGCCTCCCCCTCAAGTCGCAAAAACTCGGAATCGAGAACACGGATCCCTGTGCGCTCGGCACCCGACCATCCCTCTTCAATCGCTTCAAGAGCGTTGTGTGGTCTTTGTGCCCGAAGAGCCGCATTGGCCTCAAGCGCGCTGTAAAGAGGCGAAAAGCCCGGAAGATCCTCCATGATGACCCGTTTCGCATCCCGAATCATGACGCACCCTTCCGGATCTCCTTTTGCCCACCCCAGAGAGAAGAGCGCAGAATGTACCCAAAGCCGGAATCCGTTGTTCTCCGATAGCACAAGCATCTTTCGGGCAACCGGA
>DAIEST010000057.1 GCA_027346125.1 Leptospirillum sp.
CGACCGGAGAGGTGGAGACGGGTTTCAGCACGTTGTTGGACTGGAGCGAGAAGGCGTAGATCCCGCTTCCTGTTCCGACATAGAGGATTGTTCCGGTGGAGGTGGCCACGTCCGGACCCCCTCCGCAGGCGGTTATTCCGAAGAGGCCGAAGAGACAGAGGAACCCGAAGAAGCCGAAGGAAAGACCAGGGGAAAGAAATGCCCGGATCGATCGGGAAAGACTGCTGTGTGCTGGTGTCATGTCGGGTTCGTTTTCTCCGCTTGCCAGGGAACTTGTCAGATTCCGTCCGATCTTACTGGAACGCCCTCTCCCGATCAAGACGAAAGATCGTTTTTTTCGGCGGAGGCCGATAAAAGCTGGATTCTTCTTCCCAGGAAGTAAAAGAGCAGGCCAACTGCAAGCCATCCTGCGAGAAGGACGATGGTGGAGTGCGGGACAGAGCCGATCAGGACGAGATCCATCACGATGGAAAGAATGGGGAGTGCCGGGACCCATGGACAATGGAACGCTCCCGGAACCGGAGGATGGATCCGGCGGAACCGGAGCAGGGCCAGGGCCACGAGAATGAAGGAAAAGAGCGTTCCCGCCGACGTGAGCCTGGCCAATGTCCCGATCGGAAAGATCATGGCCGGGATCGACACCGAAACCATGAGAACCGCCAGGGTCGGGACGGGAGTTCTCCATTTCGGGTGGACCCGGCTCATGAACGGAGGCATCAGTCCGTCCCGTGCCATCATGACCAGGATCCGGCTCTGGGCGAACAGAAGGACAAGAAGAACGCTTGTCAGTCCGACAAGCGCTCCCAGGGTGACGAGCGTTTCTCCGAACCGGACACCCACGGCCAGGAGCGCCTTGGCCACAGGTGCGGGATCGTTGAGTGTCAGGGAGGGAACCATGCCGGTCAGGACAAAGGCGACCGCCATGTAGAGCAGGGTCGAAAGACCGAGGGAGGCAATGATGCCGAACGGGACGTCCCTCTGGGGGTCGTGGGCTTCTTCCGACGCCGTTGTTACGGCATCGAATCCGACGTAGGAGAAAAAGATCGTCATGGTTCCGGACAGAACGCCCCAACCTCCGTGCAAAAAGAACGGATGCCAGTTCGCCGGCTGGATGTGCTGGCTTCCGAGGATGAGGAACAGTGCGATGATGCCGACCTTGACGGCAACCATGACGTTGTTGAAGGAAGAGGATTTCCGGGTGCCGATCATGAGAAGACCGAGAATCAGGATCAGGATGACTCCGGCCGGAAGGTCGACCGTACCCCCTTCAAAGGGATTCCGGGTCAGCGCCTGGGGCAGGTAAGGGATGCCCAGTCCCAGAAGAAGGGACTTGACGTAGCCGGCCCACCCGATCGCGACCGCGACCGCGCCGACGGCATAGGTCAGGATCAGGGCCCACCCGGTGAGAAATGCCGGAATCTCTCCGAAGGCCAGCGACACGTAGGCATAAGCGGAACCGGTAACGGGGACGGAGGAGGCGAATTCGGCATAGATCAGGGCGGCAAGCGTGGCGATGATTCCCCCGAGCAGAAAGGAAAGGGTCACAGACGGTCCCGCATACCGGGATGCCGCAATCCCCGTCAGGACGAAAACGCCGACACCGATCACTCCTCCGATGCCGAGGAGGGTCAGATCCAGTCGTCCCAGGGACCGCTTGAGCCGCAAATGCTCAAGACGGCTCTGGTCCAGGTACCTTGATGGGTGTTTGGGGGAGAGCAGGCGGGTTTTGAGGTTGTCCGTGTTCATCCTGCAGGGGAGATCGCATGGGTCATGGGCTAGAAAGGTCTCCGGGGTGGTCGGGTCAAAGATTCTGGAGCGTTCGCCGTCGGGCTCGTTCCTTTTTTGAAAGTCGCCTCGGATTGCCTTTTTTCTTTCCGTCTTTCCGGGAGTCGTCCGGATCGTCGTCCCCGGTTTTTTCCGGAGCAGGGTAAGAGGGGGGACGGGGAAGTGTCCGCTGGCCGACCCGGGCCATGAATTCCCGGGCGCCCACGACGCGGGATCCTTCCTGCTGAGCCCTGTCGATGACCTCCCGGTCGGATGTGACCACGACTGCCTGCTCCCGGTAGCGCATGGCCAGCCGGACCAGGACGCTGTCTGCCGAGCCTTCCTCTTCCGAGAACAGGACCGAGAGACCGCCGCCAGACGAGCGATAGGACTCCCTTTCCGGGGCGAAGCCGTCGAAGATGAGCGTGATCTGGACATCCTCATCCATGCGGGAGCGATATTCTTCGAGAAGACGGATGAGACGGATCCGCTCGTGGGCAAGAACTTCCCGGTTTTTCCGGAACCGTCCTTCCGACCCGATCACATTGTACCCGTCGACCAGAATGAACCGGCCCATGGCGCTCCTCCTGTGGACAGTGTGCCATGATCCGGTCGAAAAGTGCAAAAAGTGCCAGGGTCGAACGGCGGGTTCAGCGGGTCTGGTCCGGATACTTTCCGAAGCAGAGAATGTCGGCGTGGTGGTAGTGGTCGGGAAGCACCGATTCCGGACGGTATCCGAGAGACAGAAAAAACGGGATATTCCGCTCGGTCTGGAGAAGGGTGCAGAGATGGATCTTGTGTGCGTCGGGAGGAACCCGTTTCTCGAGTTCACGGATCAGGGCCCGGCCGATTCCCTGTCCATGAAGCCGGGGAAGCACGGAAATTTTCCGGACAAAGACGACCCCCTCGATCGTGGCGAAGCGGACGGAGCCCAGAATGGTTCCGTCCGGAGTCCGGGCGACCAGGATCGTTTTCTGTCCGGCATCCTGGAGCAGTTCCTCAAGGGTTTCCCGGATCCAGGGATCGGGGTCGACCCGTGGGGCATGGATTCCGAATGCCTGACGCTGGACCTCGAGGATTTCCGGGAAATCCTCCGGTCGGGCCACGACGACGTCGAAATCCATCACACGGTTTCCGGCAGGGCAAACAGGGTACGGGTGTTGTCCCGGATGGAGCGGGCCAGGTCGACGGGATCGGCCGCCCTGACCAGGCTCAGAACCGACAGTGTTTCCGGAAGGTAGGCCGGTTCGTTGGTTTTCCCCCGGTAGGGAACGGGGGAAAGATACGGGCAGTCCGTTTCGACCAGGATGCGGTGGAGGGGAACCTGCCGGGCGACTTCCCTGAGGGATTCGGCGTTCCGGAAGGTCAGGATGCCCGAGAAGGAGAGGTAGAATCCCATTTCAAGAGCCCGGTCCGCGGCTTTCCTGTCTCCGGTGAAACAGTGGAGGACGCCGGGTCGGGAAGGCAACGACGCGCTCTCCAGAATGGAGAAGAGGGTGTCGAACGAATCCCGGCAATGGATGACAAGTGGCAGGTCGCGGGAGAAGGCCAGCTTTATCTGGCCCCGGAACGAGCGTTCCTGGGCTTCCCTGGAGGGTTCGGGGTAGGAAAAATCGAGCCCGGTTTCTCCGATCCCGACAACCTTGGGTTCTGTGCTCAGTCTTTCGATCTCGCTGCCGAGTTCTGTGTTCCACAGATTGGCGTCTCCGGGATGAAGTCCCACCGTGGCAAAAACGTTTGGAATCCGTGCGGCCAGACGGATCGATTCGCGGGATCGTTCCAGGTCGGTCCCTACATTGATGAGGGCTTCAAGTCCGGCCTGTCTGGCGCGTTCATAGACCTCCCCGGAAGAATGGGTTTCCGGCATGAGATTCAGGTGGGCGTGGCTGTCGATGAACGGAAGGACCATCTCGCCCCCTAGCGGATTTCCGAACCGGGGTCCAGATCCCGGTCGAAGGTGATCAGCGAAACGCCTCCCTCTGTCTGTGCGGCCAGGACCATTCCCTGGGACTCGACCCCCATGAGTTTGGCCGGCTTCAGGTTGGCAAGCACCAGAATGGTTTTTCCGACCAGTTCCTCAGGAGTGTACGAGCCGGCAATCCCCGCGACCACAGTACGTTTTTCCCGGCCGATATCGACTGTCAGTTTCAGAAGCTTCTTCGATTTGGGCACCGGTTCCGCGGCGAGCACCCTGGCGGGAGTCAGTTCGACTTTCTGGAACGCTTCCAGGTCGATTTCCGGTTTTGCAGGTCTGGCCTCGGGCTGTACCTGACCGGGATTTTCGGGATCCGTCGACGGTGCGTCCCCCGGGGAAGCGAGAACGGGAGTTCCTCCGCTTTTTTCCGGAGGTTCCTGTCTGGAAGGGCGCGGCTCCTTCTGGACAGAGCCATCCGGGTTCCTTTTTTCGAACAGGGGAGAGACCGGTTCCAGCGCAAGCGTTTTCGGAAGTCTTCCCCAGACGCCATCCGTCTGGTAGGAAAGTCCCGTCAGGGACTCTGTCGATTTCAGGGATTCGAATATCCGTATCGCAGTCTGGGGCATGAACGGAGCAAGGTAGACTGCGGTGATCCGGACTCCCTCGAGAAGGTCCGAAAGGACGCTGTCCAGTTCGTTCTTGCGTCCGGGGTCCTTGGCCAGGACCCATGGAGCCCTGCTGTCGACATACCGGTTCAGAAGGCTGATGAAGTTCCAGAGAACGCCCAGCGCCTTGTGGAATTCGAAGCGCAGCGCGAGACGGGGAACTTCGGGCAGCATCTCCCGTGCCGCCTGAAGAAGTTCCGGGGAGGGGGTGTAGTCCTCCGGTATCCGGAACACGCCGGCTTCGCCGTAGCGGTTCGCCATGGCGACGACACGGGACAGGAGGTTCCCCAGATCGTTGGCCAGATCGGCGTTGACGCGCTGGACCAGCGCACTGTCCGAAAAATCGGCGTCCTGTCCGAACTGTCCTTCCCTCATGAGAAAATAACGGAGGATGTCGGAGCCGTACCGCTCGGCATAGACAACGGGGTCCACTGCGTTCCCGCGGCTCTTGGACATTTTCTCCCCGTTTACGGTCCACCATCCATGGGCGAAGATGAGGCGGGGAGGCTCCAGGTCGAGGGCATGCAGGATGGTTGGCCAGTAGACGGCATGGGTAGTCAGGATATCTTTTCCGATCACATGGGTGGCCGGCCAGAGGCGCTTCAGGTTCTCCGCCCCTCCCGGGCTGGACAGGGGGACGGTGATGTAGTTCAGTAGCGCATCGAACCAGACGTAGGTGACATATTCTTTCGCGAACGGGATGGGAATGCCCCATGGCATGCGCGAGACCGGTCTGGAGATGCAGAGGTCTTCCAGCGGTTTCTCCAGAAACCCCATGATTTCGTTGTACCGGCTTTCCGGCCGGATGGATTCCGGATGTTCCCGGTACCAGTTGACGAGCCAGTCCTGGTATCGGCTCATCCGGAAGAAATAATTCGTTTCCCGAACCTGTTCGACGGGCCGCTTGCAGTCCGGACAGAGGCCGTCCGGAACGTCCTTCTGTGTCCAGAACCGTTCATCGAACATGCAATACCAGCCCTCGTAGGGCCCCTCGTAGATGTCTCCCTTTTTCCAGAGACGGTCGAGCGCGTCCTGGACGCCCAGGATGTGGCGATCCTCGGTTGTCCTGACAAAGTCGTCGTTCGAGATCCGGAAGGATTTCCACAGATCTCGGAACCGGGGCATGATCCGGTCCACGTAGATTTTCGGGGAAAGATTGAATTTCTGTGCAGACTGCCAGACTTTCTGTCCGTGTTCGTCTGTCCCGGTCAGGAAGAAAACCGGCTTTCCGGTCATCCGGGCGGTGCGGGCGACGACATCGCAGGCGATTGTGGTATAGGCGTGGCCGATGTGGGGGATATCGTTGACGTAGTAGATCGGGGTAGTCAGGTACAGCCACTCCCGAGGGGACGTTTCGTTCAGGTCCATCCTGATCCTTTCGAATCTGCCGGGAGAATCCCGGTCAGGAGAGGGTTGCGAGGGGAAAAACGGTCGGTTGTGGAGGGAGTTCGCGGGGATCGTTGTCCACCGGGACCCATTCTTCCCGGCGTTCGGCGGTCTTCTCGTAGGAAAGACAGCACTTGAGACGCCCGCACATGCCAGTCGTCTTCATCGGGTTCATTTCTGGATCGAAGTCACGGGCCTGACGGGTGGTGACCGATTGGAACTCCCGAAGGAACGTGGAGCAGCAGAGGGCTTTTCCGCAGGGGCCTATCCCGTCCAGCAGGGCTGAGTGTTCCCGTGGGCTGATCTGGCGGAGTTCGTGCCGGCCACGGAACTGGGAGTGGATGTCCTTGACCAGTTCCCGGAAGTCTACCCGGCCCTCCGCGGTGTAGTAGATGATGAATTCCGTCGTGGCCAGGTTGCCTGTGACTTCGACGATATTCATTCCAAGATTCCGGGACTGGGAGCGTTCCCGGACGAAGATGCTCAGGGAACTTTCCCGTGCCCGGAGCGTGACGGTCTTCGCCGCGTCGCCCGGTCCCATGAACCGGATGAAACGATACTCCGGAGTGGTGGCCTCGATGTCGGTATTCTGGATACGCGGGGATTCCGCAAGGGTCATCGGGACTGGGCCGATATCCGACTCTCCCAGGATCCGGTCTCCGATCCGGAAGGTCAGTCCTTCCTGGCAGGGGGCCGCGAGCGTCCTGTTCGGGCCCAGATTCTTGATCTGGGTCGTCAGAACCCAGTACTCCCCGGTGAGCGGAGGGCGCGAAACGATCTTGTTCTGGGACTTGTTCGGTCCCGTATCAGAAGACTTCTGGCGTTTCATGCTTGCGAACCAATGGCTTCATTCCAGTCCCAGAGGAGTTCTTCGACTGCAAGGCCCCGATTGATGTTATGCACTTGTAGTGTTCTCAATTGCTGGACTCTATCATGAAAGAACGCTCTCTTCAAATGGGGAAGGCGTCCGGCGAGTCCCGACTGGAGGGATTCCCGCTCGAAAACGGGATCCCCCTGGACTGATGCATCCTGCCGGTACAGATTGAGGAGGAGGGCTTCGATCGTGTCCAGGAAAAGCGTGAAGCCCTCTTCGTCGGACAGGAGAGCGACGGAGTCCGGATCGAAAGGGGATTTGTCCCGGAATGTGACGAGCAGGCCGATGATTTGCCGCAGGAGGTTCCGGGTCGAAGGGGCCGCGAGGAGATTCCGGAGTTGTCCGGGCGCTCCCCGGGAGAGAAAGAGAATGGCCTCCCGCTCCACCGGAGGAAGTCCGGGGGAAAGCCTGTCCAGGATCTGCTCCATTTCCGTGCGGGGAAGGGGAGGGAAGGCGATGGAGAGTGCCCGGGAACGAACGGTCGGCAGAAGAGCATCCGGGAGATGGGTGATCAGTATGATGACGGTCTTGTCCGGGGGGTCTTCAAGTGTTTTGAGAAGGCTGTTCGCTGCCGGAACGGTCAGTTTGTGGGCGTTGTTGACGACTCCGACCCTGCGGGGACTGTAAAGCGGGGCGTTGGTGAGATCCGCAATGAATTGCCGTGTCTGTTCGATCAGGATATGTCCTTCCTTGTCGGCACTGTCTTCGTTCCGGACAGGCAACAGGAGAAGATCCGGATGCTCTGCCGGACAGTCCGGAGTCAAGAGTCTGCACGAATCGCAAGGTCGGTCCGGAGGATGTCCGGGGTCTGCGCACAAGAGGGATTTGCTCCATTCCAGGGCGATCTGTCTCTTTCCGGTTCCTTCCGGTCCCCAGAAGAGGTAGGTGCTGGGAAGGGACGGTTGCCGGGAGATCAGGTTGAGACGGGCTCTCAGGTCGTGATATCCCGGGAAAGATCCGGACGGCTCGCTATGCCGTTCCATCTGACCCCCCTGTTGGCTGTTTGATCTTCAGAAGCCGCTGGATTTCAGCCGCAATCATCTGTGTGATGGACTCTTCCGGAAGGACGGCATCGATGATCATAATCCGTTCCGGATCCTTGCCGGCAAGTTCCATGTACCCGTTTCTCACCCGTTCGAAGAAGGCTTCGCCGCGCTGCTCGATCCGGGTCTGCGCTCCGGAGCGCTGCCGGATCCGGCGGAATGCGATTTCCGGAGAAAGATCCAGGAGGAATGTCCGTCTCGGACGGATGGGGCCCAGGATCATCCGGTTCAGTGTTTCAAGCAACGGAACGGGATGTCCCAGCCCATAGCCCTGGTAGGCGATCGTTGCATCGATGAACCGGTCGACCAGCAGGGTCTGTCCGGATGCCAGTCCCGGCCGGATGACCTCCTCTAAATGCTGGGCGCGGTCGGTCAGGAAGAGAAAGAGTTCCGAAAGAGGGGACAGGGGCGGTGTTTCGGCAAGGAGAAGATTTCGGACAACCTCGCCCAGGGGAGTGCCCCCCGGTTCACGGGAGAGCGTGACCGGATGACCGTTCCGGATGAAAAGATCCCGAATCCTCCGGGCCTGTGTGGATTTCCCGGAACCGTCGATTCCTTCGAACGTGAAAAGGGAGCCGGAAAGGGAGTCTTGATCCGTTTGGGGGTTCACCGAAACCTGCTTCTTGTTGGGGAGTAATCTGCCGTACCCGTGGCGATGAAGGCAGGATTAAGGAGGCCCGGCCGGATTTGTGCCGGAGGGGCCTCCGGTAGTACGGAAGAAGAATGAGAGCACGAAAGAGGAACGCTAAAATGGGCCAGACTGAACCCGAATGCCTAGTGCTCTTTGATCTTGTTCGCGATGATCAGTGTGCTGCTCACCACGACGCCCAGAATAAGAGAAACAACCCAATGCAGATCGCCCATGTGGCACCTCTCGGTTGATAGATGGTTCCGGTTTTTGACCGGAGCAGACGCCGGCGCCGGGAATCGGATCCGGTCAGACGCACCGACGGTATATTCTAGCAAGCCTGACAAAGAAAGCAAGTCCGTGTATTGGTCCGGTACCTTGTGTCTTCCGGAGGAGTGCGGACGGCGTCATTGGGGCCATTTGCGCTTGAATCGTTCGTTTGGGGTAGCTCCGGTAACGGGTGAATCCATTTTTGTCAGCAGGGTGTCGCAACTCCTCTCTGGAATCCGGGGCCATTACCGGAGGGAAAGTCGTGAGGTCCCGGTGGACTCTGTCCCGAACCCGTTCGTATGGTCTCCACACGGCCCACAAGGCCAGGCGTCGCCGACGGCTGCAGTGGAAGGGGGCAGAAGTCAAGGCTGCTCCGGTTTTCCTGCGGGAGTGTTCCTGGCTCTTGATAAAATCTTGATGTCCTTGTTTCCTGTTCTCCCCGACACTCTGATGGAAATTTTATCTTTGTCTGCTTGAAACCGTGGCGGGAGGATCGAAAAAGACGATGGGGTCGGAGAAGGGAAAGGACGGATTGCCGGCAAATCTCTGG